>NZ_JBOKYU010000003.1:0-43258 GCF_051972735.1 Laedolimicola sp.
CCGGTTATGAGCCGGTTGCTCTAACCAACTGAGCTATGGGTCCGTAATGACTCCTACGGGAATCGAACCCGTGTTACCGCCGTGAAAGGGCGATGTCTTAACCGCTTGACCAAGGAGCCGCATCTCGTTTCTTACGTTGCCCCTGGGGGCCATCGTGTGGCAGAACAGAAATGTCCTGAACATTAGATATGCTACCACACTTTGGCCCGTTTGGCAAGTGTTTTTTTTACTCTTCCAGACCAAATGCGTCATGTACCGCATTCACTGCTCTCTCCGCATCCTTCTCGTTGATCAGCACCGTGATCCGAATCTCGGATGTGGAAATCATATTGATATTGATATTCTCGTTGAACAGCGCCTCGAACATCTTCGCAGCCACGCCCGGGTTGGACATCATGCCTGCGCCTACGATGGAGACTTTGACCACTTCCTTATTGCAGGAAATGCCGGTGCAGCCAATGCGGGCCTTATTGGCCTCAATGATCTTCACTGCCTCATCCGCCTCGTCACGGGATATCGTGAAGGAGATATCCTTGCTGTTCTCACGTCCGATAGACTGCAGGATTACGTCTACGTTAATACCCTCTTTTGCCAGCATATTGAAGAGTCGGAAGGCCATACCCGGCTCATCCTTCAGACCGATAACTGAAATTCTGGCTGTATTTTTGTCCAGCGCCACGCCGCTGATTAACATTCTTTCCACGCTCGTTTCCTCCTTCACAATGGTTCCTTCATGATCATTTAAGCTGGAGCGTACCACAAGCTGTACGCCGTATTTCTTCGCCATCTCCACGGAACGGTTGTGCAGAACGCCTGCGCCAAGCGTCGCCAGATCCAGCATTTCATCATAAGTAATCTCCTCCAGCTTCCGCGCCTTCGGTACGATACGCGGGTCGGCTGTGTATACACCATCCACGTCCGTGTAGATCTCACAGGCATCCGCGTGCAGGGCGGCTGCCAGCGCTACAGCTGTGGTATCGGAACCGCCGCGGCCCAGTGTGGTGTAGTTGTCGTATTTATTCACGCCCTGGAAGCCGGTCACGATGACGATACGGCGATGCTCCAGCTCGTGCATGATGCGGTCTGTATCAATGCGTTTCAGACGCGCATTGCCATGTACCCGGGTGGTGTGCATCCGGACCTGGAACGCATTCAGGGATACCGCCGGGATATCCATGGTATCGAAAGCCATCGCCATCATCGCTACAGAAACCTGCTCACCTGTGGTCAAAAGCATATCCAGCTCGCGCTTGGGCGGATCCGGATTAATCTCCTTCGCCTTGGCAATCAGCTCGTCCGTAGTCTTACCCATTGCGGAAAGGACGAGCACAATGTCGTTGCCCTTTTTGAAATCCTCTGCGCATCTTCTTGCCACATTCATGATGCGGTCCTTATCCCCTACAGAGGTTCCGCCAAATTTTTTCACTATCAGCATTACTTTTTCTCCTCAAACAGTTTGTCGATCAGCTCGTAGCCATGCATCACTTCGATGCCGCCCGCCTTTGCCGCCTTCTCATTGTAGACGCCCGCGCCGTCCTCGAAGGCCTTTCTGCTGTCATAAAGCAGATAGGGAATCGGATCGCTGGTGTGGGTCCGCACGCAGATCGGGGTCGGGTGATCCGGCAGAATCATCATCCTATAATCCTCGCCGGAGGCGTCCAGAGCCTCTTTTAAGCGGGCAATCAGACGCTGATCCAGATATTCGATAGCCTGAACCTTCCTCTCTACACTGCCCTGGTGGCCCATTTCATCGGGAGCCTCCACATGGACATAGACAAAATCATAGCCATCCTTTAAAAGCGCGTCCGCGGCTGCCTGAGCCTTGCCCTCATAGTTGGTGTGAAGCTGACCGTTGGCCCCCTCTACCTCAATATTCTTCATGCCTGCTCCCACCGCAATGCCCTTTAAGAGATCAACCGCGGAAATCATGGCGCCTGTTTTGTGATTTTTCTCCTCAAAGGAGCTTAAGGCCGGTCTGGTACCCGCGCCCCAGAACCAGCAGGAGTTGGCCGGGTTCAGGCCCTGCTCCTTACGCTTGACATTTAGCGGATGCCTGGAGAGAATCTCATAGCTCTTCTTCTGCATTTCCCGGAGAACCGGATCAGACGGCAGGTAATCGCCCACCTTCCGTCCCAGCACGTCGTGGGGCGGTGTCAGCTCTACCACGCTTCCCTTATCCCAGATGAGCAGATGGCGGTAGCTGGTTCCCACATAAAAATGATACCTGTCATTTTCCAGCTCTTTGCGGACTGCGTCCAGTAAAATCGCCGCGTCCTCGGTGCTGATTTCGCTGGAGCTGTGGTCGATAATCGTTTTTTCTTCATAAGGCTCGTCACCGTCGGATACGGTAATCAGGTTGGTCCGAAGGGCGATATCGTCAGGCTTCATATCCACGCCGATGCTCAAAGCCTCCAGCGGGGAACGTCCGGTATAATATTTCTTTGGGTCATATCCCAGTACCGACAGGTTCGCCGTATCGCTGCCCGGCTTCATACCTTCCGGAATGGTGTGTGCCAGTCCAATCTCGGACTTCTTCGCCAATACATCCATGGTCGGCGTCTCGGCGTATTCCAGCGGCGTCCTGTCTCCCAGAGCCTCAATGGGCTCGTCAGCCATACCGTCGCCAAGTACAATCACATACTTCATGGCCTTCTATCCCTCCACGCGGATGCGGTTCAAAATTTTGTCGCTCTTCGCGGCGCGCTCCGCGTACTCTGCTTCACTTAAGCTGACCGTCACAAAACCGAACTCACCTGCCAGGTCTGCGGCTACAACCTCAACCGGTCCAAACAGGGCTTCCATAGCCGCTTTGTCCGCCTGGGCGTCGCCCTTCACGCGAACCAGGAAGCGTCTCTTGTCGTCTCTGGTGTCGCCCAGAACCAGCTTCTCATCGCTCCAGTAGAAGCCCAGATTCTCGTTCAGGTTCTTGCATGCGTCTACCACATCGGCTGCCACAGCGCTGGCGGTGGGGAGTTTGCCTGCTCCGCTTCCATAGAACATGGAATCGCCCAGCATATTGCCCTCTACGAAAATAGCGTTGAACACGCCGTTTACACTGTAAAGCGGGTTGGCTGCGTCGATGAGGAACGGCGCTACCATAGCATAATATTTGCCGTCTGCTTCTTTCTTGCTCATGGCCAGAAGCTTGATCACGCGTCCAAGCTTATCGGCATACTTGATATCCTCAGCGGTTACCTTCGTGATGCCCTCGGTATAGATATCTTCGAAATCCACTCTCTGACCACTTACCAGAGAAGTCAGGATCGCAATTTTCCGGCAGGCGTCGTGGCCTTCCACATCCGCTTCCGGATTGCGCTCCGCATAGCCCATGTCCTGGGCGTCCTTCAGGGCGTCATCAAAGCTTGCTCCGCCGTAGGTCATATTGGTCAGGATATAGTTGGTGGTTCCGTTCAGGATACCGCTGATTTCCACGATCTCATCTGCGGTCAGGCAGGTCTGAAGAGGACGGATAATCGGAATGCCGCCGCCTACGCTGGCCTCGAAGAGATAGTTCAGGTTCTTGTCTTTCGCAATCTGAAGAAGCTCCGCACCGTGGGCTGCCACCAGGGCCTTGTTGGATGTGCATACGCTTTTTCCAGCCAGCAGACACCGCTTGGTAAAGGTATACGCAGGCTCCACGCCTCCCATAACCTCGACCACTACTTTTACTTCGGGATCATTTACAATGGTCTCGAAATCGTGAACCAGAACGGATTCTACCGGGTCGCCCGGGAAATCACGCAGGTCCAGTACATATTTGACGCGAACCTCTTCGCCTACTCGCTTATCAATGGATGCCTGATTGGTGCTCAGGACCTCTACCACGCCTGAACCTACGGTGCCGTAGCCCATAACTGCTATCTGAATCATTTGTCTTTTGCTCCTTTTGTTAATCTTATTTGTGAACCTCTATTCACTTGCTAAGATCTTCAGATAATGGATGCCGGGCTGGCTCTCTATCTGATCGATCATGGACGATACATCCCCCGTGGTCGGCAGAATATCCACCGTCAGGGTCAGGGAAGCCACGCCGTTGATCGGAATGGTCTGATGGATCGTCAGGACATTGCCCTTATAATCCGCGATGGTCTTCAGTACCAGGGACAACAGTCCCGGCTCGTCGTCCATCTGTAATACAAAGGTGATGCTTTTTCCCTTGGAATTGTCATGGAAGGGAAAAATATCATCCTTATATTTATAGAAGGAGCTCCGGCTGATACCCACCCGGTCTGTGGCCTCCTGCACAGTAATGGCCTTGGAAGAGTCCAGAAGACGCTTGGCCTCTACCACCTTCAGAAGTACCTCGGGGACTGCCTTCTGTGTGACTACAAAATACTTGCTTTTTTCTGACATCTTTTCCCTCCATGTTCGTTATCCAGAAACACTTGTGTGTCTGTCGTGGATTAAACTGTTAGAATCGTATCACACTACAGCTAAGATTGCAAGTAAAAGGATGTAGAAAATTCTTACGAATTTCCTACATCTGAAAATGCGCATATTCTATTCTTCTTCCGGTTTCACCGTAATCCATTTCAGATACGCATTGATAAACGGATCAATATTGCCGTCCATGACCGCGTTCACATTGCTGATTTCCTGACCGGTGCGGTGATCCTTCACCAGCGTATAGGGCTGCATTACATAGGATCGAATCTGGTTGCCCCAGCCGATGTCCTTAACCTCGCCGCGGATACCGGACAGCATTTCCTGATTCTTCTGCTGCTCCAGGAGATACAGCTTGGCCTTCAGCATCTGCATGGCCTTGTCCTTATTCTGGAACTGGGAACGCTCATTCTGGCACTGTACCACGATACCTGTAGGCAGATGGGTGATACGGATGGCCGATGATGTCTTATTGATATGCTGGCCGCCCGCGCCGCTGGAACGATACGTATCGATACGCAGATCCTCGTCACGAATTTCCACATTGATATCACCCTCGATATCCGGCATGACGTCCAGGGATACGAAGGATGTCTGACGCTTACCCTGTGCATTGAACGGGGAGATACGTACCAGACGGTGGACGCCCTTCTCGGACTTCAGATAACCGTAAGCATTCTCACCGTTGACCTGAAAGGTCACAGACTTGATACCGGCCTCATCTCCGTCCAGATAGTCCAACACTTCCACTGTGAAGCCGTGGCGCTCCGCCCAGCGTGTATACATGCGGTACAGCATGCCCGCCCAGTCGCAGCTCTCGGTGCCGCCCGCGCCTGCGTTCAGCTTCAGAATTGCGTTGTTTCGGTCATATTCTCCGGACAGCAGGGTCTTGATGGTCATGGAATCCAGCTTGGCTGCAAAGGCCTCCAGCTCCGCCTGGACCTCCGGCACCAGATCCGGGTCATTTTCCTCATTTCCCATCTCAATCAGTGTCTCAATGTCCTCGTACTGCTGCTCCAGGGCGTGATAATCCTCTGCCTCGTCCTTTAAGTTTTTCAGCTCCTTCATGCCTTCCTGGGACTTCTCCGGGTCATCCCAGTAGCCGGGAGCCTCCATCTCTCTCTCTAATTCCTCGATTCGCTTTGCCTTGTTAGCCAGGTCAAAGTGAATCCCTCAATTCTACTAATGGTCCCTGATAGCCGTTCAGTGTGTATTTAAACTGATCTAATTCTACCATTTTCCCACCTCTTTCTTTATACAATTCGCGTCTGTGCGTTATTTTTAAGTATAGCAAAGGGCGTACACGGACGCAAGAGAAATGTGCGAAACAGCCCGAAAAAGGAGCCTCGCCTGACGGCGAAGCTCCCTTTCTTTCCTATATTATGTACTACTTATACCTCAAACATCAGATCGCCATAGGACGGCATCGGCCACATCTCTTTGTCGACGATCATCTCCAGGGCGTCAACCGGGGCGCGGAGCTCGGCCATAGCTGGTACGATTTCCTCGTGGAAATAGTGTGCCAGTTCGGTTCCCTCCGGAACCTCCTCGGACTTCTTGTCAAGGTCAATCAGCTTCTGCAGGGCTACCTTGGTATCAGAAAGCAGTCCGCTGGTCTCAGCCAGAAGCTCGCTCTGTACGCTTGCCTCCGCGCCTGCTGCAGTTACGGAGTTCACGGTGTCTGCCAGGGACTTGGTGTACTTGATGACTGCCGGAATAATCTGCTTGCTTGCGATATCGATCATGGCCTTGGCCTCGATGTTAATGGCCTTTGCGTAGGTCTCGTACTGGATTTCCGCACGGGATTCCAGCTCAGCCTTGGTGAATACGTGGAACTTCTCGAACAGACCGATGGCCTTGTCGGTGGTCAGGGCCGGGATCGCGTCTACCATGGACTTGATGTTCGGAAGTCCGCGGCGCTCTGCCTCCTCTACCCAGGCGTCAGAGTAACCGTTTCCATTGAAAATGATTCTCTGATGCTCAGTCAGATACTTCTTAATCAGGTCGTGTACAGCCATCTCAAAGTCGTCTGCCTTCTCCAGCACGTCGCAGGCCTCTGCAAACGCCTCTGCCACGATGGTGTTCAGTACAATGTTCGGAGCCGCGATGGAATCCTTGGAGCCTACCATACGGAACTCAAACTTGTTGCCGGTGAAGGCAAAGGGTGAAGTACGGTTACGGTCGGTAGCGTCCTTGGTCAGATCCGGCAGGGTCTTCACGCCGGTCTCCAGCTTTCCGCCCTTCAGGCTGTGTGTCGCCTCGCCGGTGCTGATAAGCTGCTCTACCACATCCTCCAGCTGCTCGCCCAGAAATACGGAAATGATAGCGGGCGGTGCCTCGTTTGCGCCCAGACGGTGGTCGTTTCCGACGTCCGCTGCGGACTCACGGAGCAGATCTGCGTGTGTATCTACGGCTTTCAGGATGCAGGCCAGTACCAGCAGGAACTGAATATTCTCATGAGGTGTGGTGCCCGGATCCAGCAGATTGATGCCGTCGTCTGTGGTGATGGACCAGTTGTTGTGCTTACCGGAACCATTGACGCCTGCAAAGGGCTTCTCATGAAGCAGACACTGCAGTCCGTGACGGCAGGCTACCATCTTCAGGGTCTTCATAACGATCTGGTTGTGGTCTACGGCCACATTGCACTCGGCGTAAATCGGTGCCAGCTCATGCTGCGCCGGCGCTACCTCATTGTGCTGGGTCTTGGCTGTGACGCCCAGCTTCCACAGCTCCTCGTTGACCTCCTTCATGAAGGCTGCGATACGCTGACGGATGTTTCCGAAGTAATGGTCATCCAGCTCCTGTCCCTTGGGAGGCATGGCTCCGAACAGGGTACGACCGGTGTAAATCAGGTCTTTTCTCTGCAGATATTTTGCCTTGTCTACCAGGAAGTACTCCTGCTCCGGTCCTACGGACGGGGTCACTCTCCCGGATGTGGTATTTCCGAAGAGACGCAGCAGTCTCAGCGCTTCTGTGTTGATGGCTTCCATGGAACGTAAGAGCGGCGTCTTCTGGTCAAGCGCCTCACCTGTATAGGAACAGAACGCGGTCGGAATGCAAAGGGTCGCGCCTGCTGCATCCTGTCTTACAAATGCGGGAGAGGTGCAGTCCCATGCGGTATAGCCTCTGGCCTCGAAGGTAGCGCGAAGTCCGCCTGACGGGAAAGAAGACGCGTCCGGCTCGCCCTTGATCAGCTCTTTGCCAGAAAAGCTCATCAGCACCTTGCCGTTCTTATCCGGGGCGCTGATAAAGGAATCGTGCTTCTCAGCGGTCACGCCGGTCAGCGGCTGGAACCAGTGGGTGTAATGGGTAGCGCCCTTTTCGATGGCCCATTCCTTCATCTCATGGGCAATGACGTCTGCCGTCGCCAGGTCAAGCTCCTTGCCCTCCTCGATGGTCTTTTTCAGCTCCTTGTACACCTTCTTCGGCAGACGCTCCTGCATCACCGCGTCGTTGAATACGTTGGAACCAAAGATTTCAGCTACATTCGTAAATTCACTCATAATAGACTCCACCTTTCTGTGTAATAGAATCCGATCAAAAGAGGGCGCTCCGGCTATAACCGGAACGCCCTCGTTCACATCGCTTTCAAATATGCTAATACCTTACACCGCTTTTTTTCAAAAATCAAGTGCAAAATCATAAAACTTTCATTTTTTTGCAATGTTACAGGTTTTTTTCGATTTATTTTATTATTTTCTGTAAAATTGCATAAATCTATACCTCAAACAGCAGATCCCCATAAGACGGCATGGGCCACATATCCTTGGCTACCAGCATCTCCAGCTTGTCTACAGGCTGGCGGAGTGCTGCCATGGCGGGAACTACATTTTCCAGAATATAGACAGCTCTCTCCCGTCCTTCTGTCGTGGCTGCTGCCTTCTCGGTTACTTCGCTCAGGGCTTTCAGAGCAGCCTTCGTGGCGGCCAGCAGAGAAGAACAATCCTTCAGAAGCTCGATCTGCACACTGATGTTGGCCTCGGCGCAGGCAGAACGAATCTGATTGATAGAGGTTGCCAATGCGGTGGTATACTGCAGCACAGAAGGGATGATGTGCTTGCTGGCAATATCAATCATGGAACGCGCCTCAATGTTAATTGCCTTGGAATAGGCCTCATACTGTATCTCCGCACGGGATTCCAGTTCGGCACGGGTGAAAACGCCAAACTTCTCAAAGAGCTGTACGGTTTTCTCCTCACTCAGCACCGGAATGGAGTCTACCATGGTCTTGATATTCGGCAGGCCTCTGCGCTCTGCCTCCTCTACCCACTCATCGGAATAACCATTTCCGTTGAATACGATGCGCTGATGCTCAGAAGCGTACTGCTTGATCAGGTCATGAACGGCCATATCGAAGTCGTCCGCCTTCTCCAGCACGTCGCAGGCATCGGAAAATGCCTCTGCGGCAATGGTATTCAGCACCACATTGGGCTCTGCCACGGAATCACGGGATCCGACCATACGGAACTCAAATTTATTACCGGTAAACGCGAAGGGGGAAGTACGGTTCCGGTCGGTGGCGTCCTTGGCGAAATCCGGCAGGGTCCGCACACCAGTGTGCAGATGGCCGCCCTTGATGCTGTGGGTCGCCTCACCCGTACTGATAAGCTGAGACAGCACATCCTCCAGCTGGTCGCCCAGATAAACAGAGATAATCGCAGGCGGAGCCTCGTTGGCGCCCAGACGGTGATCATTTCCCACATCGGAAGCAGACTCCCGAAGCAGGGCCGCATGCTCATCCACGGCCTTCAGGATACAGGTCAGCACCAGCAGAAACTGGATATTCTCATGGGGCGTTTTACCCGGATCCAGAAGATTGATGCCGTCATCGGTAGTCAGAGACCAGTTATTGTGCTTACCGGAACCATTGACCCCGGCAAAAGGCTTCTCATGAAGCAGACACTGCAGGCCATGAAGATAAGCCACCTTCTTCAACGTCTCCATAATCAGCTGATTGTGATCCACGGCCACATTACACTCCGCATAAATGGGAGCCAGTTCATGCTGACCCGGAGCCACCTCATTGTGCTGGGTCTTGGCAGACACGCCCAGCTTCCACAGCTCCTTATTTACATCCTCCATGAAATCCGCAATCCGCTCGCGGATAACACCGAAATAATGATCATCCAGCTCCTGTCCTTTCGGCGGCATGGCGCCAAACAGAGTCCGACCGGTAAAAATCAGATCCTTTCGCTTCAGATACTTCTCCCGATCCACCAGGAAATACTCCTGCTCCACACCCACAGACGGTGTCACACGGTTGGAAGTCGTATTGCCAAATAGTCTGAGCAGGCGTAAAGACTGCTTATTAATGGCCTCCATGGAACGAAGCAGCGGCGTCTTCTGATCGAGAGCCTCACCCTTATAAGAGCAGAACGCCGTCGGAATATACAGAATTGCCCGGGAACCGTCCTCATCCTTCTTCACAAAAGCCGGAGAAGTGCAGTCCCAGGCCGTATAACCTCTCGCCTCAAAAGTGGCGCGAAGGCCTCCGGACGGGAAAGAAGACGCGTCCGGCTCACCCTTTACCAATTCTTTACCGGAGAACTCCATCAGTACCTTCCCATCCGCCTTGGGCGCGGACAAAAACGCGTCATGCTTCTCCGCCGTCGCACCGGTCAGAGGCTGGAACCAATGGGAATAATGGGTTGCGCCCTGCTCCAGCGCCCATTCCTTCATCTCATGGGCCACCACATCAGCCACCGCCAGGTCAAGCTCCTTACCCTCCCGGATAGTCTGCTTCAGCTCCTTATAAATCTTCTTCGGCAGCCGTTCCTGCATCACCGTATCATTAAACACATTTTCGCCGAAAATCTCGGAAATATTCGTCTTCCCTTCCATAATCCTCTCCCCGTATTCTCTTTGTTGTCAGTTACCATATCTCACAAAAAATTTCTTTACCTAGTACTTTAACACGATTTTTTTCTGCTGTCGATATAAAAAACCCCTGTTTTTTATTATTTCTTCTACTATCCGTTTATCACTATATGAAGTAAATCCCTATACCTTCATACCGCCCTATTTACGAATCACCATCATCCTTTTACTCTCTGCCAAGAATAGCCTGGGTCCCCCTTGGGAACGTTAGCGAATTTTGCGTAGGGACGAGCAGGCTGGCAGCATCTGAAGGAGGCTCTGTTTGAGGGTCCCTGGACCCGAGTTGGCCGGTCAGATGCGAATAAGCCGCCTGCGAGGAGTAGCAAAATCCGCGTTGTTCCACAGAGGAACCCAGGCTATTCTTGGCAGTTCACTATTTATTTTTAATATCCTTCTTCTTCCTCAGCCACCAGCGTATCCCGAACCTCCTCCGGCATGCGGATCTCCACCGCCCTCTGGTTGTTCGTAATCTCCACATGCGTGTGCTCGCCGCCGAACTCACCATCCAGCGTCCAGGGCACCGACTCCTCGGATTCAATCACCACCCGGGAGCTCCGGAAAGAATACATATACTTGGTATCAATCTGTTCGATCAGCAGCGCCGCCAGAATCTCCTGCAGCTCCATGGGATTCTTTGGCCGCATAATAAAGGTCATCTCAAAGACCCCGTCATCGAAAATCACATTTTTTCCGATGATACTCTTAAAGCCACCCACCGACTTGGAATTGGTAATCATCCCAAAGAGGAAATCCCCTTCAAAGGTGGCCTCTTCGCTGGTAACCTTCAGCTTGTAGGACTTCACATTCATGAGCTGTTTCATGCCCTCCAGCACGTAAGCCATATGGCCCAGCACATTCTTCATTTCCTGCTTCGTCGTGTAAGACACATCCGTAAAGATGCCAAAGGCCGCCACATAGATGAAATTGCGGTCATTTAAGGAACCCACATCGATGGAATAATTGACACCCCGCACGGCGATTTCTGCCGCCTGATCCATATTATTGGGAATCTGTAAGGATCTGGCGAAATCATTGCAGGAACCCGCCGGAATATAGCCCACCGGAATCTTATGCTTTCTCTGCATCATACCGGTCATGACCTCGTCCAGAGTACCGTCGCCGCCGCTGCAGACCACCAGGTCGTAATCGTCCGGCAAATCCCGAACCTGCTCTATAGCGTCCTGAGGCGCGCGGGTCGGGTAAATGGTAATCGCGTAACCGGCGTCGGACATGGCCTGAATGATACCGTACAGCTTTCCTCTGATATTTTCTTTTCCTGCATGGGGATTATAGATAAAAAACAGTTTCTTCTCTAAATGCAGCATTTTCAAATCACCTCGTCAAAAGCAATCACACCACAATTGTTAAGCAAAGATACCGCCGATAACGGTATAGGACAACACCGTCATAATGAAGGACGCCAGCAGAATGCCGAGCGTAACCGCCGGGAACGCCTTCTTAAACTTGATGCCGAGCAGGGCCGCAATCAGGGAGCCGGTCCATGCGCCGGTACCCGGAAGTGGGATGCCTACAAATAATAAAAGTCCCCAAAACTCGTATCTTTCGATCTGCTCCTTCTTGTTCATGGCCCGGTTTTCCATCTTTTCCACAAAGGGCTTCAGATGCTTCGTGCCCTTCAGCCAGGTAAAAATCTTCGTGATAAAAAGCAGAATAAACGGCACCGGAATCAGATTGCCGATGATGCAGATGGGAATCGCGCGCCACATGGGCACATTTAAAAATGCCGGTCCGGCTGCCAGAAGGCCGCCACGGAGCTCCAGGATCGGAATCATGGAAATAATAAAAATAATCAGCTCTTTCGCCGCAGATCCGCCCAGATTCTGCACAAACCATTGTACCAGTGTTTCTGTCATAATAAATTAATTTCCTTTCTTTCGCAGGAATGCAAGCAATGCATCCATTTCTTCATCTGTGCCCACGGTGATCCGCAGATAATTGTCGATTCGCGGGGACGCGAAATAACGCACATAGATGTCTTCTTTCTTTAGTTCCTCAAAGAGCTCCTTTGCAGGCCAGCTCTTATGTGTGGCAAAAATAAAGTTAGACTGAGAGTCCGGGAAGGTAAAGCCAAGATCCGTAAGTTCCTTCTTCACGCGTTCTCTTGTGGCCACAATTTTGCCCACAGTTTCTCTAAAATAAGCCTCATCCTTCACGGCAGCCGCGCCAAGCTTGATGCTCGGCAGATTCATCGTGTAGGAATTAAAGGAATATTTTACATCGTTCAGGTATTTGATAAGCCTGGGCTGTCCCACAGCGAAGCCAATCCGCATACCGGCCAGGGAACGGGACTTGGAAAAGGTCTGTACCACCAGCAGGTTATCATACTTGTCTACCAGCTCCATGGCGGAAGGGCCGGCGAAATCCACATAAGCCTCGTCCACAATCACGATGCTGTCCGGATTCCCGGAAATGATTTCCTCCACCTGGTCGAGTTCCATATAGATACCGGTGGGCGCATTGGGGTTCGGAAAAATAATGCCGCCGTTTTCCTTAAAATAATCCGCCTTCACAATCCGGAAATCTGCATCCAGAGCGGGGCGCTCATACTTGATTCCGAACAGATCCGCCCAGACACTGTAGAAGGAATAGCTGATGTCCGGGAACAGAATCGGCTTTTCCGAATTAAAAAATGTCTGGAACGCCATGGCAATCACATCATCGGAACCCACGCCAACGAAGATGCAGGACGGATCCTTATGATAATATTCTGCCAGCGCATTCACCAGTTCGGACACTGCCGGATCCGGATAGAGCCGCAGGCGACCGGTATCCAGCTCTTCCAGGGCCTTCAGCACGCCCGGCGCGGGCGGATACGGGTTTTCATTGGTATTCAGTTTGATCATGCCCGGCCGGTTCGGCTGTTCGCCCGGTGTATAGGGAACGACTTTGCGGACATTTGCTTCCCATGCTTTCATAATCTGACTCCTCTTTTGCAATCTAAGAATATTCCTATCTTACAATAGACCTTTCTCTCTTACAACCCCTTTTTCAATTAAAAATACCGGTTTGTAAGACATTTTTGCCTGCCTGAGACCATCTTCGCCCAGATCCTCCTCCCGGTTCAGATACCGGTAAGCCGCTCCCTCATGAAGGGCGAACTGCTGGTTGATGACTGTGTAGGCTCCCTGCACCTCGGTCAGAGCCTTCTCAATATGGACAATCAGGGTATCCTTCTTGTTGCCAGGCTCACCGATGGTGCAGGCTGCGATTTTGCCATTCACACGCAGCGCGCCACCCCGGAATCCCAGCTCGTCGTATAACCGCAACGCATTCTGCGCTACACAGATCTCTGCATTCTTCTCCTCGTCCCCGTCGCAGCCGTTTTCATGCCGCCACTCCAGGATCATCTGGAAGCACTCCTCCACGTTGTCTTTGGTAATCGGCTCGTAGGCCCAGTCCTCGTAGAGGCTCATGAATTTATTCACATGATTCTTCTTGCTGTGATACTTCTTGCCGGAGAGCTTCGCCAGCTTCTCGGTCTCATAGACATAGTCGGCGTAATTCCGGTCATACTTGATCTCAAAGCGGCCCGGATACAGTTCCTCCAGCTTCGCGAAATCCTCTTTCGTGATGTTGTGTAGTTGGAAATTTTCTCCATTTTCTTTGCAATGCTCCCTCAGCGCATCGATAGTCTTTTTCTTATCTCCCGGTCCCACCGGAAAGGTATAAGAATAGACGCCGTCTACCTCGCCGAACACCAGATTGTCCTCCACGATGGCAAAGCCCGTATTATAAAACCGGGACCACAGATAAATATTACCGAAGACCATCTCACAGCTTCTGGTATCCGCATAGGACAGATACCGATTCAACATTTCCCGGTCCTCCATCTCCGGACGTTTCATTTTTAATTCCATAAATCTTTCCCTTTTATATCTTTTTCTTTCCTCTTAGTATTCCACTCATTTTTCATGAATATCTATTCTATCGCAAAAAAGCGCGAAGTTCAAGTAACCCCGCGCTTTTTCTTTTGCTCAGATTTTACATATTGTAGAGCTTCTCATAGGCCCCGTGCATGGCCATCAGCTCCTCGTGGGTTCCTTCTTCCGCGATGCCGTTCTCGGTCAGCACCAGGATGCGCTCCGCATTGCGTATCGTAGATAACCGGTGCGCTATGACGAAGGTGGTCCGATCCTTCGCCAGGGTTTCCAGGGATTCCTGCACGATGCGCTCGCTCTCATTGTCCAGAGCGCTGGTGGCCTCATCGAAAATAAGAATGCGCGGATTCTTCAGGAATACTCTCGCGATGGAGAGACGCTGCTTCTGACCGCCGGAGAGCTTCACGCCCCGCTGGCCGATATCCGTGTCATAGCCATCCGGCAGTTCCATAATGAAATCATGGGCATTGGCGTTCCTGGCCGCCTCAATCACTTCTTCCCGGGTAGCATCCGGTCTGCCGTAGAGAATGTTATCCATGACTGTTCCGGCAAAGAGATAGACATCCTGCTGCACGATACCGATATTTTCACGCAGGCTCTGAAGGGTTACATCGCGGACATCATTTCCGTCAATGCAGACACTTCCGCCGGTCACATCGTAAAACCTGGGAATCAGGCTGCAAAGGGTCGTCTTGCCGCCGCCGGAAGAACCCACCAGGGCCACATAGCTGCCTGCCGGCACGTTAAGGCTCACATGATCCAGCACCTTCTCCGTGGCGTCCTCATACCGGAAGGATACATCCCGAAACTCCACCGTTCCACACACATCTGTAAGCGTCTTTGCGCCTTCTTTGTCCGCAATATCCGGCTCGATATCCATGATTTCCCGAAATCTGGTGTAGCCAGAATAACCATTCTGGAACTGTTCGGTAAAGTTAATGAGTTTCTTTACCGGCTCCGTAAAGTTTGCAATATATAAAAGGAATGTGATCAGATCCGGAATGGCCATATTGCCATCTACAATCAGTCTGGAGCCGGCCAGTACTACCACAATCGTCACAGCTGTCAGCATAGCGTTCAGTACCGACTGATAGGTCCCCATATAGAGATAGCTGCGGCGCTTGGTAGCCAGAAAACGCTCATTTCCTTTCTTGAATTTTCGCATCTCTATGTCTTCATTGGCAAAGGATTTTACCACCCGGATACCGGACAGGTTGTCCTCAATCTGTCCGTTGATATCTGCCATCTTTACGCGGTTCTCCTTAAAGACCCGCTTCATCCGCTTGTTCAGATACAGAGCAAAGGCCAGGATAAAGGGCAGGAAGCATGCGGTGAGAATCGTCAGGCGCATATTGATATGCCCCAGAATCACCAGCGCTCCCACAATTTTAATCAGAGAGATAATGATATCTTCCGGTCCATGGTGCAGAAGCTCTGTAATGTCAAACAGATCATTGGTGACCCGGGACATGAGCTGACCCACCTTCTGGTTGTCATAGAAGGTGAAGGCCAGCTTCTGATAATGCCCGAAAATGTCATTGCGCATCCCGTATTCCATACGTGCGCCCATCAGATGCCCCCAGTACGTGATATAAAAATTGCAGCCCAGCTCTACCAGAAGAAGTACCAGCATCAGCACGCTCAGCCGTACGATGGTCTGCCAGGCTGCGCCACTCTCCTCATAAATGACGGTACCGGTAATATACCGGACGATCAACGGCATAACCAGCGTTACACTGGCACCCAGAGTGGCGAAAAACAGGTCTAACGCCAAAAGACCCTTATAGGGTCCATAATAAGAAAAAATGCTTACCTTTTTGTTGTTTGTTTTACTCATATTCTACCTAATTTAAGGGCGCCACGCGGACGCCCTTAGCCTTGCTTATGAAAATAATTTCTCATTGTATACGCCGTCCGCAATCAGCTTCTTGAAGGAATCCACTACAGACTGCTTATCCTCTTTGTATGTAACTCCGAACCATTTGTCCTTGGTCTCCAGCACGCGGACGGTTGCCTTGCCGCTCTTCAGCAGCTCATCAATGATACCCGGCAGCAGATACTCCGCTTTGATATCGCCCGGCTTCACATTCTTCAGAAAATCAGCAAATCCGGTCTCTACCACGTCCAGGAACTCCGGGGTCAGACCCCACATGTTCATGGATACATAGCTGTCTGCATCTACCGGAACCAGCTTGTCGCCCTCGCCCGGTACGGCTGCGCCGCCCTCGTACTTCACGATGCCGCCTGTCTCTACCACGTCAGTCAGGAAGCCGTCCTTAACCTGGCAGATGCCACGGGTAACCGCTCCATTATCACTCAGGGTATTGCCCAGGATGAAGCCTGCCATACAGAAATCAAATTTTCCGGTATCCTCATGATCGGCCACCAGATAATCATGTACCTTTACGAACGCTTCTTTTCCGTAGTAATCGTCCGCGTTGATAACAACAAACGGCTCCTCCAGAAGTCCTTTGCAGCTTAAGACTGCCTGGCCGGTTCCCCAGGGCTTGGTACGTCCTTCCGGTACAGAAAAGCCTTCCGGCAGATTGTCAATAGCCTGGAACGCGTACTCGACCTCGGTGATCTTCTCGATACGGTTACCGATGATCTCTTTGAAATCCTTCTCCAGATCCTTACGGATGATGAATACGACTTTATTGAATCCTGCCTCCAGAGCGTCATGGATGGAATAATCCATGATGATCTCTCCGCTGGGTCCTACCGGCTCCAGCTGCTTGATACCGCCGCCAAAACGGCTTCCGATTCCGGCTGCCATAACAACCAGTGCTGTTTTCTTCATTGTGATATCCTCCCTATGATTTTCTCCCTATTTATACGCTTTTCATCGCATTGATGATATGCAGTACACTCTCCTCGCAGAGCTCGTCACTCAAAGCTTCTACCATGACGCGAAGCAGTGGCTCGGTTCCGCTCTTTCTGACCAGAACGCGTCCCTCGGTTCCCAGACGGTCCTCCACCTCTTTGATGGCCTTCTGCACATCCGGATGATTCAAAGTCGCGTCCATATCCTGTACCCGCAGGTTCTGCAGCAGCTGCGGATAAATCTTCACTTCGCCTGCCAGAGTACCCAGAGAAGCCTTCTTCTCCAGCATGACCTCCATGATCTTCAGGGAAGTCAGGATGCCGTCGCCGGTGGTCGCGTGTTTGCTGAAAATGATGTGTCCGGACTGCTCGCCGCCCAGCTGATAACCGTTTTTGGACATATTCTCATAGACATATTTGTCACCGACTGCTGTCTTCTCATAACGCAGTCCCACCTGATCGCAGGCCTTGTAAAGTCCCAGATTGGACATAACGGTGGTAACGATGGTATTGTCCTTCAGCGCGCCCTGCTCCATCATGTACTTTCCGCACACATAAAGAATCCGGTCGCCGTCCACCACTTCGCCGTTCTCGTCTACCGCGATGCAGCGATCCGCGTCACCGTCGTAAGCGAAGCCCACGTCCAGTCCCTGCTCCTTCACGAATTTCTGCAGGATCTCGATGTGCGTGGAACCACAGTTCGTATTGATGTTGGTACCGTCCGGCTCGTTGTTGATCACATAGGTCTTGGCTCCCAGGGCGTCAAATACGCTCTTGGCGATGGCGGAAGAGCTGCCGTTGGAGCAGTCCAGGCCCACCCGGATGTTCTTAAAGGAACGGGTCGGCAGAGAAATCAGATAACCGATATAGCGGTTTCTTCCTGCCGCAAAATCGATGGTTCTTCCGATGTCCTCTCTTGTGGCCAGCGGGCGCTCCTCGGTCTTGCCATCAATATACGCCTCAATCTTCTCCTCTACCTCGGCCTCCAGCTTGTGACCCTGGCCGTTGATAACCTTGATTCCATTATCATAGAACGGGTTGTGGCTGGCAGAAATCATGATACCGCAGTCAAAGCCCTCGGTCCGTACCACATAGGATACGCTGGGGGTCGTGGTCACGTGTAACAGATACGCGTCCGCGCCGGAGGCTGTGATGCCTGCTGCCAGGGCGTACTCAAACATATAGCTGCTTCTTCTTGTATCTTTACCGATCACAATCTTCGCCTTGTGCTCTCTTCCATAATACCATCCCAGGTATCTTCCTACCTTAAATGCGTGTTCTACGGTCAGTTTTACATTGGCCTCTCCGCGAAAGCCGTCGGTTCCAAAATACTTTCCCATATTCTACTCCTTTTTCACTGTCAGTTGTGCAGACAAAGAATCCATTTGCCTGAAAATGAGCGCACTGCGCCTGCTGAGTGATACTTTGCCTTTATTATATCAAAATCTGGCAAATACACAAGGTTTATTTTATTTCAGCCTTTTCCCAAGCTCCCCGGCGGTGCGATCCGACAGCAGTCGGTCAGCTCCCGGACGCATTCCAGATAGGTTTCCAGATTCTGAGCCTTTTTGATTTTCTTGCTGTACTTCTCCGCATGCTCGAAGAGGTGGCTCTGATAAAACCAGAGCTCTTTTACCTTATATAAGACGTTCCGGTCGCCGATATCCAACGCCCGGTAGCCGTCCACCAGACGCTGCTGAAATTCCCGGAATTTTTCCCGACAGGTTTTCTCATCCCATTTTAAATCCCCGCCCCGCATGGTAACCGGAAGTCCCGGATTCAGGATGATGCCGCGCCCCAGCATTACGCATTCCTCCTGCGGGAATTCTTTCTCGAACTCCGCGATCTGTTTTTCCGTAAATAAGTCTCCATTATAGCAGAGAGGCGCTTTACTCTTCTCCAGAGCGCAGCGGAAGACTTCTTTCCGCGGCGTATTTTTATAATAATCAGCCTGTAATCTCGGATGGATAATCAGCTCATAGAGCGGATAGCGGTTATAGACAGCTAACAGCTTTTCAAACTCTTCGTCCGCTTCCATGCCGATGCGGGTCTTCACCGACAGCTTCATTTTCCCGGGAAGGTCCTTGAAAACCATGTCCAGAAATCCTTCCAATTCCTCCGGGGATGCCAGGAAGCCTGCGCCCTTGCCCCGGGTGACTACGGTTTTGGACGGACAGCCCAGGTTCAGGTTGATTTCCTGATACCCCATTTCCTGCAGGGTCTCAGTTAGCTCCAGAAAGCCTTCTGCATGGTTCGTCAGAATCTGCGGCACCACGTACAGTCCCTCATTGTGCTGTGACAGCACCTCGTTTCGCTCCTTGGTTTTCATGCTGCGCTTCTCATGCGGCTCCAGAAACGGGGTGAAATATTTGTCCAGCGGACCGTAGACGGCTGCGTGGGCATTGCGGTAGATGAAGGTAGTGACGCCCTCCATGGGGGCCAGATAGATGCGTGATATCGGCATGGCTGTGTGCTCCTGTTCCCTTTTATTCTTTCTGAAAACAGAAGTATATTGTCAGCTTCTGTCCAGTTTCGTCCTTTATCTTATCACATGTATCACACAGATGCATTCTTTTTTCGCTCTGGTTTGGGATGCCCTTATCCGCACACGTAAACTGGTTGACCCCTCCCCGCTTTTGCGCTATTCTATTTAAATAAGATAAATGTTTTCTTTATTATTGCATAAAATGATTTCAGACCGGAGGTTTTTATGTATACACTTTCTCTGTTTCTGCTGACCCTGTTCAGTCTCTATATCGGTGTCTTCGCTTTCTTCCGCTGGAACGCTTCTTTTCTGCGGAATCTCAGTCACGCGCCCGTCCAGGCCCTGTTTATCCTGGCCTTTGGCGCGCTGCTTCTGGCGGCGCTGGTGCTTTTATACCGCCTGGTAAATAGCATGTCTGAGAAAAATCAGAAGCGTCTGGAGCTGGCCTTTTTTCTGATACTGGCTGTCGGGCAGCTCGGTTTTCTGGCTGTAATTCGTCCCCAGCTTCGCTATGATCCCTTAAAAATCTTCGATATGGCCATCGAAATGCTGCGGATGCACACCATCTCCGGCACTTATGAAACCGGATACTTTGCCCGATATACCAATAACTATCCGCTGACCATTCTGACTTACTGGTTCCTGAAGCTTTTACAGGGCGTCGGCGTGCCGGAAAGCGGCTTTATGCTGGCAGTACAGCTGGTAAATGTCGTGTGCATTCTGGTCTCCGTGGTACTGGGGTATCTGATTTTAAAAGAACTGAAAGGCAGGACGGAAGCCGTCTTCTTTCTCGGCATCTGCGTGCTGTGCCCGCTGTCCTATGTGTGGGCCGGGTATTTCTATACGGCCAACTGCTCCATGCCGTTTTTGATGGGGATTCTTTATCTGGGCATCCGGATTCAAAAGACCCTGGACGCTTTTCATCGCAGGACCGTGGTACATTCGGTCCTCACCACGGCTTCAAATTACCGAAAAGGCCGTCTCACGCTTCTTTTCGCGCTCCTTGGCGTCGTGACCGTCTTCGGGTTTAAGCTGCGGGCTACGGCGGCCATCGCACTGATTGCTCTTTGCATTGACAGCGCGCTTAGGAGCTGGCGCAGACGGGAGGAAGGACTGGCTGGATTGATTGGTGAAACACTCCGGACACTGTCTGTTCCGTTTATCGCTTTCGCGGTGACTGCCGCCCTGTCCCTGGGACTTTTCTCATCGGCTGTGAATACCTATGTAAATTTCGATTACAAAAACACCGGATTTCCGGCGGTTCACTGGGTCATGATGAGTGCACGCTGGGACGGCTCCTTTGACCAGAATGATGAGAATTATACCGTAAGCTTTGAGACTAAAGAAGAAAAAACTGCAGCTGACCTGGCAATTCTGAAAGAGCGCATCAAAGAGGCTGGACCTTTAGGGCTTGTAGCCCTTTCAGGCCGCAAGCTTCTGAACACCTGGGTGGACGGCACCGACAGCTACCAGGCCGAGGACAGCTACGCTTCCTATGGGAAGGTCTATGATTATCTCATTGGAAATAAGAGCGGACTGCTGCTCATCTATACCCAGGCCTTCCGGACGCTGGAGATGCTGGTCATCGGCTTGGAGGCAGCGAACGCACTGGTAAGGCTCCGGCGTAAAAAGAAAAGACCGCAGCTCTTTTTGGTACAGCTGACTCTGCTTGGCGGCATGGCGTTCCATCTTCTTTGGGAGACGAATCCGCTGTACAGTATCGGATTTACATACCTGTGTCTGATGCTGCTGGCAGACGGCGTGGCAGAATTTACCGAAGCGCTTCCCGACTATACCGTATCCGATCGTCTCTGGATCACTCCGGCTGCCGGTACGGTGCTGCTGGCGCTGCTTCTGGTTTTCGCCAAAAAAGAGCTGGTGGATACACCCATCGAGGCTTATGATTATGCCATTGACCAGTATCAATACGCAGGCGGATACGACGGCTATGTAACCTCTTACAACCAGAATTATGTGCAGACCTTTACTACCGACAAGCCTTTTAACCGCATCTCCATCCGGGTTATCAATCCGTTGGATGATTATAATCAGTCGGCCTTCTGCGTGCGGCTTACAGACGGCAGCGGTCATGTGGTCTATGAAAATGACCGATTTCTGGCAGGGCTGGTAACAAAAACGGCTCTGTACGAATTTCAGTTGGAAGATATCGTGCCGAACGGCGAGACAGCCTATACACTGGAGATTTGGCCGGGGTATATCGAGGATGAGAACAGTCTGGAATTTCTGTCCTACACCACCGGAAACTGGGATCTGTATCCGGATGGACAGCTGAGCGTGGGCGGCGAGACCGTCAAGAATGGGGATCTGGCCTTTGCGGTATATCAGTATCGGGTGACGACATACTTTAGCCTGAAGCAGTATCTGGTGCTGTGCGCGGGAATGATCATGCTGGCTGTCGGGGTTACGGTACTCAGTCGGAAGATGTTCGTATAAACCAACAGGCAGGGAGCAGAAAAACTTTCCTAAGGAGAGGCCAAGTCGCCTCGAACGTGGAAATTTTTTCTGCCCCCTGCCGTCCGTCTATCATAATCCGCAATAATACGAATCCATCCACTGCAGCCTTCGCTCCACAAACGCCTTCACAAATTCCGTCTGCTCCCGCCCGATGGCTTTATCCCATATGGCATTCTCCCGTTCCAGTACCCTGTTATATTCCAGCGTTCCGTATAATTGCTCTATCAGCTCCTGCAGATATTCCTCCGTCAGCACCGTACTGCGAAGTTTCATATACATTTCTTTTCTTCCCTGCGCTGTTTCTTCCGGCCAGGCCTCCATCAGACGTTCTACGGTCTGATCTCCAGTATACAACGAATCGAAGCCCTCATATACACAATAATCCAGGTTTTGTCCAAAGCTGGCATCCATATCCCATGGGAGCTTCTGCACCGTATAGCTGCCATCGTTTTCTCTGGTAAATATCATATACTGATTTTTGGCTGAATTATCAACTCCTGTAATCAGCATCAGGAAGATATCCATTTTATACAGACCATCCAAATTGAAGTTCAGTGTCAATGTACTCTCCGGTTCTCTTCCGTCCATAAATTCCCGGTATGCTTTCAGAACCTCATAGACCTCGTCTAAAGAGTCTTCATTTTTTCCGTCAATGATAAATTCTCCACATTGACGCGCTTTCTGCCCCTCCCCGCTATCCACATCACTCCAGAAATCCGAATCCTCCGGCCAGGTTTTTACCTGTACCAGAAAATGATTTTCCGAATCTAATCCTATCGTTTTAAAATCCATGGGTTCGTGAAGCAGATAGAGTCCTCTGTACTCTCCATCCTGAAACAGCTCTATATATCTGCCCTGATATGTCCCGAAGCTGTTAATTGCGTTCCAGATTTCCGTCGCCAGCAGTTCGCGGATTTTACTCTCGTCCAGCCCCATGGCTCGCAAGATCCAGTCATCATCCTTCCGCAGATCCAATAATTGCTGCTTATTACTGTTTCCACCGGTATCCAGAAGATTCAGCTTATATCCCTGTTTATAATATACTCTGCTGGCAGAGCCGCGCACATGATACTCGCAGCGGCTGACCGTTTTGTAATCGCCACGCTCCTTTGCTGTGTTGAAAAGAACCATGTTACCATATGTTCGCTCTGCTTCCGTCTGCTCTGCTTCGTCCTCTAAAAGCATCACCGGAAGACCGGTAACGTAAATCCGGCCTTTCTGATAGCTCTCATCATTGTACACGATGTACTCTAGCGCCTGTGCATTTTGAATACATTCATCCGGTTCCGGGAATTTCTCCTTGTCCGAAAATGCTATTTGGTATTCTCCGGACACTTCGATATCTCCCCGCCAGTCATCTGCTGTCTGGGAAATCAGATAGGCTCTTTCTTCTTCTTCTGCGTAGACCGGTAAGGTCGTTCCCTCAAAATACAGTTCATACTCAATGTTTTCTTCCCGGCGCTGTTCGCAGATTTTTGCCGTCTCCTGTTCATTCAGCATCGGCACATCCATGACACAGCGCTGCTCCTGATACAGCATAAATCCGCCCAAGACGCATGTCAGCGCCAGACTTACCCCCAAAAATACCTTCTTCAGGAACATGCTGTTCCCCCCTCATTTATCTCCTGTCTTTTCTGTCAGTGACCTAACAGTATATACTCTGCGTTTTCACAGAGCACTTCCACCCCCTGGAGTTTTTCTATATTCTGCTCATAATCCAGCCGGTCCACATAGAGGACCGCATCGCCTTTTTCGCTGAGAAAGGCCTCGATGCCGCCGTCCCGACAGTGAAAATCGCCGCTGATCTCGGCTACGAACAGCATATTCTGCTCCCAGTCGCCGATGGCAGCCGGATCCTCGCCGGGGACGTAGACGTAGGCTTTCTCTCCGGCGTATGACGCGTCCCGGCTGACGCTCTCCCGGATAAAGAGCTGGAAGGGGTCGCCGTGAGCCTCACGGATGACGTGGAAGTACGCGTTTTTCATGTATATTACGACAAGCACGAAACTGGCGACTGTGGCTGTTATCCCCACCAGGGTACGAATCCCGGAGAATTGTCCACATTTTTGCTCCGTTTTTCTACCGTCATTTTCAGATGATTTTTCACCTTCAGATTCTGTGACGTCTTTCTCTTCCCCGGCTAACGGCAGCCGGATCAGACCCCCCAGTATCGCCGCCGCTCCCAGTGCCAGCGGCACAGTACAGGGGTAGCAGTACCAGATGAGCTTCGTTCCGATGGCGGAAAAGCCCAGGAACGGCAGTAAAAACCACAGCAGGATACCGCCGCCCTGCTCCAGCAGGATCCGATTCCAGGCTTTTTTTCGCCACATATATAACAGGCCGCACAGGATTCCGACTACACAGATCAACAGCTGCCAGCGGTAGATGAAGCCCTCGGCTCCGAATACCATATCGTAGTAGAAGCTGAACGGAAACTGATGTCCCTCGAAGTTGGTGCTTCCGGTACGGGCCAGCAGATCCACTTTTATCATGTTTTTCAGGAAGAACAGGCCGTCTTTCGTGAAGCGCCAGCCAAACCATAAAAGCAACGGCACAAAAACAGACAGCAGGAAACCGCCCCATTCTTTCTTTTTGAACCGCAGCATTTCCCCATTTGCCAGCAGGCAGATGCCGCCAATGGCCATAATCATACCGGCATGCCAGCTTTTGGTCAGAAAGGCCAGGGAGAACATCAGCCCGCAGAGGTATACGTTTTTATGGTTTTTCTTTACGGACAGCATGGCCAGCATAGCCAGCGTGAAGAACAGAAGATAGATGGAATCCGCGTCACCTGCCCGGGCCAGATGGGCCGACAGTGGTCGTTCATTGGCGCAGAAAAAGCCCAGTACCAGAAGCGAGGTCTCTTTGCTGTAACGCCTGGCGAACAGGGCGCAGGCGATTCCGGCCAGCAGATAGGAAAACGCGGATGTAAATCGCAGGCCAAAGACACTGTAGCCAAAGAGCTTAAACCCCAGCACAATGCCCCAGTAACTGATAGAGGGCTTCAGATTCCAGTCATCCACCCGGTAGTTGTAGGTATGCTGAATATAGTCGCCGTTCTGGATCATTTCATAGGCATTAACGCCGTGGCGGGCCTCATCCCAGGAGTCTACATACTGCACGTCCAGACAGCGAAAGCAGTAAAAGGCAAGCACCAAAGCGCCTGCCGCAAAAAAGATCCAGTAATATTTTTCAAACAGTCCGAGCAAGAGTCTGTAAAATTCTGTAAATCTATTTATCATTTTTTTCCAAGCAACCATATACTTCCCCCAAATCATAAAGCAAAGCTCTCATTTATGATTTTAAATATGATTTATTTCAGCATTTCTTTCAGTGTTCCGCAATATACGCTGTACATCACCGCCGCAAACTGGTCATACCCCGCCGCGCCCGGATGCAGGGCGTCGCCCTCTTCGAAATTGGCGTCACTGTTGTGCATGAATCCAAGGGGAATCAGCACGATATTTTTCTTGCCTTTGAATTTCTTTGCCATGGCCTTCGCCAGATCCATGACACGCTTGTCGGATCGGTTTTTAAATTCACCCGGCAGGAAAGCGGTGCCATCCTGCTTCACCATGGTTCCTATTTTCTCCTGGTCGCCCCAGTACAGGGTATTCACCAGATAAATGGGGATATCCGGGTCGTGACGACGGATATTGTCCACCATCCGGGCGATGGCGTTCACGGTATCAGCAGGGTCATCTTTCAGGCCGTTGGTTCCCAGGAAAATCTGAATAGCGTCCGGATCAATGCCCGTGGACAGCTTGTAATATTTCCAGTCGAACATCTTCTGAACCGGATCGTAAAAGGGCTGGACTCCTTCGTCATTGCCATCGGAATAGAACTTGGTGGGCTCCAGGTAATCCTGGGCCGAAAAGCCGCTCCGTCCCTCATGGCTGTACCGCGTCCAGCCTCTTGTGCCCGCAAAAGTGAGCTGGTCCCCTGACAGATGGTAGATGGTCCGATACCATTCCCGTCCGTCCGAAAGACTGTCGCCGATATTTACGAGCGAATATTCCCCCTCCAGCTTCTCTGCCACATGAAGGGTGCTTTTCAGGGTTATCACTTCATTTACATTATAATCAAATACAGTCAGAGTCAGGTCATATTCACCCACCTGCTCCTCTTTGCCAGTCACGGAGAACCGATCTTCCAGGTTCTCGCCGATCTCGCAGTCCCAGTTGCAGACATAACCATCCCGCAGACCAGACCAGACGACCTCATCGTCATAGAGTTCCACAGTGCTTCCCACTGCCACATAGATATCCTCCGGCAGATAGGCCTCCACCTGAGGCTTATATTTCTTAAGCTCCATCTGTAACATGACATTCCAGACCAGCAGAGCGACGATAACTGCTGCCGGAATTATGAGAAGAAGCTTCTTTTTACTTCTGATTCCGCTCAATGTTTGTCTCCTTACAGATAAATATGGGCCGGTGCTTGGTCTCCATATAGGTCTTCGCCAGATACTCGCCCAGGATTCCGATACAGAACAGCTGGATACCACCCAGGAAAATGATGATACAGGTCATAGACGGCCAGCCGGACACCGGATCTCCGTAGAGCACTGTTCGAATGATAATAAAACACAGCGCCAGAAACGCCACAATGCAGAAAAAGACTCCCAGAAACGCAGCCATTACCAGGGGCGCTGTCGTAAAGCCCACGATGCCCTCAATACTGTATATCAGCAGCTTCCAGAACGACCATTTGGTCTCCCCGGCGCTTCGCTCCACATTTTCATACTCCAGCCACTTGGTGTTGAAGCCGACCCAGCCAAACAGTCCCTTGGAAAATCGGTTATATTCTCCTAACCGAAGTAACTCATCCACAAACTGCCGGGTCATCAGCCGGTAATCCCGGGCTCCGTCCACGATATCCGTCTTGGACAGCCGGTGCATCAGCGCGTAAAAGCGTCTTGCAAAGAAGGAACGGATCGGCGGTTCCCCCTTTCTGGTCACGCGGCGGGTCGCCACGCTGTCATAGTCTTCCGTCGTAATAATCCGGTACATCTCCGGCAGAAGGCTCGGCGGATCCTGCAGATCCACATCCATAATGGCCACATAATCGCCGTCCGCATAGGACAGACCTGCGTACATGGCTGCTTCTTTTCCGAAATTCCGTGAAAAGCTCACATATTTCACACGGTCATCCCGCTCTGCCAGCTTCTTCATTTCCATGAGGCTTGCATCCCGGGAACCGTCATTTACAAATAATACTTCCAACCGCACCTGAGGCATTTCCCCTGCGGTCTTCGCAATCGCGTCATAAAAGATAGGAATCGCTTCCTGCTCATTATAACAGGGAACAATAATTGAAATCTTGTCCATAGCTATTTTTCTTTTTCTTTCTCCTCGTCGTCAAAACCGCGAATCTGGTCAATCAGGAAGGGCGGACGGTTTCTCGCCGCGTCGAAGGCTCTCCAGATATACTCGCCCAGAATTCCCAGCATTACCATGGTCACACCAAAGGAAAACAGCATCAATACCATCATGGACGTCCAGCCCGGTACGTCCTCCACGCCGGTCAGCCGCTGTACCATCAGTACAATCGCCCAGATAACAGCTCCTGCCGCATATACACCACCCAGTCCGGTCATAAAGCGCACCGGGAAATAGGAGAAGCTCATCATGGAATCCACAACCAGCTTGATTTTCTTCGACAGGGTCCACCGGGACTCCCCGATCTCTCTGGCTTTCCGGTGGAAATAAACCTTCTCGGTCTTGAAGCCTACCCAAAGCACCTGCAGAGTTAATGCGGAATTCTTCTCATCCAGCATCAGCAGCACTTCAATGACCTGACGATCCAGAAGATAACAGTCAAAGCCGCCTTTGGGCATATTTTTCATAATCAGCTTCCGGGTAATGGTGTAGTAGAGGTTGGCGAAAAACTTCTGAATGGCGCCCTCGTCGCGGTCGGCTCGTACCGCCAGAACCACCTTATTGCCCTCTTTCCATTTCTCGTAAAGCTGCAGGATCAGCTCGGAATCCTCCTGCAGATCTGCCTGCTTGGTCACAGCACAGTCGCCGGTGCAGACAGAAAGGCCCGCCAGAATGGCGGAATGCTCGCCAAAGTTTCTGGAAAGCTTCACCAGTCTGACCTTGTCATCCATATCGCGGATCTGATTCATGATTTCCCAGGAATTATCGCCGGATCCGTCGTCCACGAAGACAATCTCGTAATCCTCCAGCTTATGCAGAATCTTCTCTTTCATGTCCTCATAGAGGAGCATCAGGGTATCGGAGTTCCAGTATACCGGAACGATAATTGAAAGCTTGCTCATCGTCTGCGTGTTCCTCCCACTTCTTTGATAAATTCATCGTAATCGCGGATGTATTCGTGGCCGTCGTAATGGGTGTTAGCCAATACTAATAATACGGAATCCGCGCTGAAATCGTACATATCCTTCCAGAGCATGGTGGGCAGATAGAGTCCCATACGGGGACGGTTCAGCTCGATGATATCCTCCTCGAAACCATTGTCCACGCGCACCTTGCTGGACCCGCTCACGTTGATAAGGACGAATTCAGAATTGCGGTTGGCGTGTTGGCCCCGGACTACTTCACTGTCAGAACCATAGATGTAGAAAACACGCTGAATGTCAAAAGGAATATCCTGCGCTCCCTCTACAACCACCAGTTTTCCACGCTCATCGCCCAGATCACCGAATTCCAGAATCTTGTACTGATCTTTAATACTCATATTTTCTCTCCCAGTTTTATTAAAATGCGTCATTCTTAAAATGCATTGATTGCGTCAATGACGTATGACTGTTCTTCCTCTGTCATGCCGTTGTACATAGGCAGAGAAAGTACCTGTGACGCGTACTGCTCGGTAATGGGGAAATCGCCCTTCTTATAACCCAGATACTGATAAGCCTCTGACAGATGGGGCGGAATCGGATAGTGAATAATCGTTCCGATCTCCTTTTCCTCCAGATATTTTTTCAGTTCGTCGCGCTGCTCGCTTCTGACTACAAACTGATGCCATACGGCGGTGGCTCCCTCCTGTACTCCCGGAAGAATCAGTTTGTCGTTCTGAATCTCTGCAAGATATCTGGCCGCAATCTGGCGGCGCTCCTCCTCGCACTCCTCCACATGGCGCAGACGCACACGAAGAAGTCCTGCCTGTAATTCATCCAGACGCGAGTTAGCTCCGACTACCTTATTGTAATAGCGTTTCTCGCTTCCATAATTGCGATACACACGGAAATCCTCAGCCAGTCCCGCGTCCTTCACAACCACTCCGCCGCCGTCACCAAAAGCGCCGATGTTCTTGGAAGGATAGAAGGAAAAGCAGCCCACATCTCCGAAGGTTCCGGTCATCTGACCATCAAAGCAGGCTCCATGGGACTGGGCACAGTCCTCCACCAGCTTCAGATTGTATTTTTCTGTCAGCTTCTTGACTTCGGCCATGTTGGAAGCCTGGCCATAGAGGTGTACCACCAGAATCGCCTTGGTGCGCTCAGTGATTTTCTCCTCGATCTTGGATACATCGATATTGTAATACGGATTCGGCTCCACGAAAATCGGGGTCGCGCCGTTCATGGTGATACCCATAACGCTGGCAATGTAGGTATTGCCCTGGACAATGACCTCGTCGCCCTTACCGATACCCAGCAGACGAAACGCGATCCACAGTGCATCCAGGCCGCTGGCCAGACCCACGCAATGATTGCCGCCTGTATAAGCCGCAAATTCCTCCTCGAAGCTCTTTACCTCATTGCCCAGCACATACCAGCCGGAGCGAAGCACCTCAAGGGCCTTTGACTCAAATTCCTCCTGATACCGGAAGAAGCCTCTGTCCATACGATTTGCCATAATCTTCATATCGTGACTGCCTCACTTTCTATTGTTCAGAATTTCTCCCCCTCGGTAAGAAATTCTCTGCATTCTTCTGTCCTGCAAAAGAGCAGAGCCTATTTGTACAAATAGTCTACTCGTACCTATCATCATAACATGGGTTGAAATATTCGTCAATCGACTTTCCATCTGCATCATCGTTCGTATCATCTGCTTCGGTCAGGAGCCTGGTCAGTTGTTCCGCGCCGATTCCGTTCAGATGATCCACGTCGATATAATCGTCTGCGGTCAGATTCAGAACTTCCTTTTTCGCCAGGTTGAAATCCAGATATTCCACACCGTATTGCTCTGCCAGCTGTTGTACAAAGTCATGGGCCGGGTCGTAGGGGCCGACAGCCTCCAGATACTGATCCAGGCTGGGAGCCGTCACAAACACCAGGCGGATGCCTTTCTCCCAGCAGAAATTCACGATTCTTTCTATATAAGAGACAGGATACGTCGTATCCAGCTGCATGTCATCGGCCACTTTGCCGAAATTGTCCCACCAGGTAATGGCGTCCACGTCCAATCGCGCGTCAGACCAAACGAAGCCCCGACCTGCGTACTGGTCTGCCTCCACGGTCACCGGCTCGTATTTCCGGTAGCTTTCGGCCTGCTTCTTCGCCAGATTTTCCCGTACGTACGCGAAGTCTCCAAGCTCCTGCCAGCTGCGCCGGAAGGGAAAGAAACGGTTCGTGTAATTCTTCGCCTCCGTGGTAGTCAGCAGGAAAGAAAGCTTATTCAAAGAAGGCCGCATATAGTCGGAAATGATATTGGCCTGCACCAGGTCACGGTCTTCGCTGTCCATAAACAGGAACTTGTAGTACATATCCAGATAGACGGTTTTTAGGTCGTAAAGTCTGGCCGCCTCCCGCAGAAGGTAGTAGGATGTATCGTAATTCTGGGAAGAAGAACCCAGATTGTATGCTGTCCTTCCGGTCAGTTCTTCGTAGAGTTCCGGGTCGTAGGCCCGGTAGCAATGGGAGCTTCCCAGGAACAGGGTATCAATCTCCTCGCCTGCGTCGGCGCGCTCATAGAGCTCATGCATAGTTAGCCTTGTGTAACTTTGACTGTCGTCCATCAGGAGGTAATTACAGAGTCTGATGAGACCGCAGAGCAGGGCTATGACTGCCACTATCATCAAAAGCCATCCGAACAGGGCTTGTTTTTTTGTTTTCACGGAAACTGAAGCCTCCTTTCCCGGACGTTCGGCCGCGCCATTCGCAAAACCGAACTATTACTTAAAACTGTGTATACAGAAATCCGCTGGTATCATAAGCCGCGCCGTACACGCCAAAGATGAGTACAGCCCCAAGCAGCGCCGTATATATCAGGCACCGCAGCACTGCATTTCGCTCCAGAATCCAGCTTTGGAACGCGAAGCCTTTTTCATTCAGCACGTCCTTCGCTATCACAGCCAGAATACCAAACACCAACAGCACCCACTCGAAACTGCCAAGCTGCATACCCGCAAAATCCTGCAAACGGAAATTCGTGAGAATCACCCTCAGCATTCCCTTTAAATCTCCCAGGGAATTCACCCGAAACACCATCCAGGTGGCGTCAACGAACAGGAATATCAGTACACGCTTCACTGCGCGCGGCACTTTCCAATTCTTAATATCGAAAATCTGTCCGATGCCATGCAGCAATCCCCACAGCAGAAAATGAAAGCCGGTTCCGTGCCAGATACCGCTGATCCCGAAGGTAATCAGGATATTGACGGCTCTGCGAAAGCGCCCCCTGCGGCTGCCACCCAGCGGAATATACACATAATCCCGAAGAAAGCTGCTTAAGGAAAGATGCCACCTGCGCCAGAAATCCTGCACGGAATCCGCCTGATAAGGCCGCTTGAAATTCACCAGCAAATCAAAGCCCAACAGTCCGGCAATTCCTCTCCCCATATCCGTATAGCCTGCGAAATCGCAGTAAATCTGAAAAGCGTAAAGCGCCGTCGCCAGAATGATTTCCACGCCGCCGAAGGCCCCAAACTGACTGTACACCGCATTAACCGGAATGGCAATGCGATCCGCAATCAACAGCTTTTCGCACAGACCCCAGAGCAATAACAGGGCGCTTCGCCGGATACGCTCCGGATCCCGCACCGGGAGCGTACCTATATTCTGAATCTGTCGGAGCAGATTGCCGCTGCGCTCGATGGGCCCCTGCACCAGCTTTGGGAAAAAAGCCTGGAACAGGGCGAAATTCAGGAGATTATGCTCGGCCCGCACGGTTCCGCGGTAAACGTCGGTTAAATAGCCGATGGCCTGAAAGGTATAGAAGGAAATACCGATGGGCAGGGCGATATTGCTGCGGTTGTATTTGAAAAAGCAGAGGACCGCCACGTGGAATCCCACGACTGCCACAAAAACGCCCGTTGCCAGGCTGCTTTTTTTCTGCTCTGAATCAGAACTTTTTCCGGCTTCCGGCATTGCCTTTGATTCTGCCTCAGCTTTTTTTACGCCATTTGTTATTCCATATTTTTCCAGTATCAATCCAGCCACCCAGGTCACCAGTGTGGACCCGATCAGCACCGCCAGATACTTTGTCCCAAAGGTCCCTAAAAAAACATAACTGGCCGCAAGAAGCCACACTGTCCGGAACCGTCCGGGCAGCATTAGATATACAAGCCATACGATTGAAAAAAAGACCAGAAAGGCCAGCGAAGTAAATCCCATACTTTCCTCCCTTTATTCCTGCACTTTTCCGAAAAACCGGCCCTCTGCAGGCCATTTCCCATAAAGCAGAAAATCAAGCAGCCGTACCCGCTTCGTAACTGCGATAATCGCCGCCGTGATGGCACTCATGGCGATAAAGGACGCCAGCACGAACAGGAACCATCCCGCCGAATACTGCGCATACACCTGTCCCCGGTTCAACACCGTGGCGAAATGGAAATGCACCACATAAATCTCCAGGGTATAGCCGCCCAGCCAGGCCAGAAACTTTTTGAACCGATTCGGACCGCATTTCCACAGAAGCCAGCAGACCGCTGCACAGCCCAGAAAGGAAGCAATGATCTGCCGCCCCAGTAAAAGAAGCGTGGTCACATCCTGAAGATCCAGCAGTACCGCCATGGTCAGAAGTCCCACAAGTGCCAGCGCACCGCCTGCGTTTTTCACCATTTCCGGCAAGGCTTTCAGGCGTTCCTTCTGCTCTCCGGCCAGATAACCGGCCAGATAGAATGGCAGATAAAGCCGGGTCAGTCCCGGACTTAAAAACTCCACGCCCACCAGTGTCTCCAGCAGAATCGCCGCCGCCAGTCCCAGATAGACTGCCCAAAACACAATTTTTCCGCCCAAAGCGCCAAAGCTCCGCTCTGCCACTGCGCCCGCCAGCTCTGCCGTATAGACCATCAGCGTCAGAAGAAACAGCGTCATCAGAAACCACAACCCCTTATCCAGCCCGAACAGAGTCTCCACAATATTCGCCACCGGATGCAGAGGATGCTGCAGCACGATCCAGAAAAAGAAGGGCGTCAGATAGCTGAGTGCCCGTTTTTTCAGCTTCGCGTCGTACGCGGAAAGGCTGGAAATTTTCCGCCCCATTCCGCACAAATAGCCGCTGACCAGAATGAACAGCGGCATTTGAATAACTTTTATTACATCGTAGATAATTCCGTCCTCCATATGGTTCCACACCAGGACGTGGCCCGTCATCACAAGCAGAATAGCCATGCCCTTGGTGGCATCTATGGTAAGACTACGGGATTTCTGACTCATAAATAATTACGATTCCTCATTCATCTTTGCCAGCTTTGCTGCCTGGTCGGCTGCGATGCAGGCGTCGATAATCTCCTGGATATCTCCGTTCATGATCTTATCCAGCTTGTACAGGGTCAGTCCGATCCGGTGATCGGTCACGCGGCCCTGGGGGAAGTTATAGGTACGAATCTTCTCAGAACGATCTCCGGTACCGATCTGGCTTCTTCTGGCCTCTGCCTCCGCGTCGTGGGCCTTCTGGCACTCGATATCGTACAGCTTGGCACGAAGCAAAGCGAACGCCTTCGCCTTATTCTGCAGCTGAGACTTCTCGGTCTGGCTGTATACCACGATTCCTGTGGGGTAATGGGTAAGACGTACCGCGGAGTCAGTGGTGTTGACACACTGTCCGCCGTTACCGGACGCACGCATGACGTCAATACGGATATCCTTCTCGTCGATCTGCACATCCACTTCCTCTGCCTCCGGCATCACGGCCACGGTAATGGTGGACGTGTGAATTCTTCCGCCGGACTCGGTCTCCGGTACACGCTGTACCCGGTGCACGCCGGACTCGTATTTCATCACAGAGTACGCGCCCTGACCGTTGATCATGAAGGTCACGCTCTTCATACCGCCGATGCCGATCTCGTCGGCTTCCATCAGCTCTACCTTCCAGCGGCGGCTCTCTGCGTAATGCACATACATACGGTAAATCTCAGCCGCGAACAGGGCAGCCTCGTCTCCGCCTGCGCCCGCGCGGATCTCCACAATAACGTTCTTGTCATCGTTGGGGTCTTTCGGCAGAAGCAGAATCTTCAGGGTGTGCTCCAGCTCCTCGATGCGGGCCTTCGCTTCGTTCAGCTCCTCTTTGAGCATCTCGCGCATTTCCTCATCGTTCTCTTCTTCCAGCATCATAAGACTCTCTTCCACAGTCTCTTTACACTTTTTGTATTCCTTATAAGCATCGACGATAGGCTGCAGATCACTCTGCTCCTTCATCAGCTTCCGGAAACGCTCCTGATCACTGACCACGTTCGGCTCATTCAGCTCGTTCATGATATCCTCGTAACGCAGAAGCAGGTCATCCAACTTGTCAAACATGCTTGTTCCTCCATTAAAATCTTATCTATTAAAACCTTCCACGACCCGGTCAAGTCCGGCCAGGTCCTTTACTACCTTTACATCTGCGAAGCCCTGCTGACGCAGAAGCTCTGCCACACACGCTCCCTGATCGCAGCCGATTTCCAGGAAAAGACCGCCGCCCGCCCGTAAGTACTTCGGCGCTTCTTCGGCTATTTTCCGGTAAAAATACAGTCCGTCCTCATGTCCATCCAACGCCATATAGGGCTCGTGGAGCCGCACCTCATCCATCAAGGTTTCGATCTCCGCCCTTTTTATATAAGGGGGATTGGACACGATTACATCAAAGGCGCTCTCTATCTTATCAAATAAATCGCTTTGAATAAGCGCTGCTTTCGCTCCCAGCCGCTCCCGGTTTTTCTCAGCCACCTTCAGGGCTTCCGGCGATAAATCCACGCCTGTACCTTCCACGCCGGGTTTTAGATGCAGCAGACTCAGGAGAATACAGCCGGATCCGGTACACAAATCCAGAAACTGCATCCCGTCCCTCAGAAACTTCGCTGTCTCCTCCACCAGAATCTCCGTGTCCTGTCTGGGAATCAGCACATGCTCATTTACATAGAAGGAAAGCCCCATAAATTCCTGCTCGCCGGTAATCTGCTGCAGGGGAATCCGCCGTTCCCGCTTTACAAGCGACGCCCGGTACTGCTCCTCCTGATCATGGGAAATGATTTCGTCCGGATACGCCAGATAATGACTGCGGCTCACGCCCGTACACCATTCCAGCAGATACCAGGCGTCGAGATCCGCATCCGGTACCTCTGCTGCGGTTAGTCTTTTCTTACCAAGGTTCCAGGCCTCCCGGAGCGTCATGCCTTTTCCTCCAGAACCTCTTCCACTTCTTTCGGTTCCCCGTCAAAGGTCTCTGCGGATGCTTTCTCATCCTCTTCCAGGATCTCTCCCATGTCGCCGGCCTGAAGCTGTGCTTCTTCCGCCTCGTCTACTGTCTCAGCTTCTTTCTCCAGTGGCTCTCTGCCCTGCCAGGTTCTCCAGTCAAAGACCGCTTCCACAGCGGCGATAGCCACCTCGATCATATCGTCGTCCGGCTCTCTGGTGGTCAGTCCCTGCATCCACATACCGGGACGGCTTAACGCCAGTACCAGCTTATTCTCGCTTCTTCCGGCCAAACGGATGAATTCATAGGACACGCCCGCGATCACCGGCACCAGTGCGATACGGAATACCACGCGGAGAATCGGGGATTCCACACGGATAAAGACGAAGAAAATGATGCTGACAATCATAACAATCAGCATAAAACTGGTTCCACAGCGCTTATGCTCCTTGGAGCTGCCGCGCACATTTTCCACATTGAGCTCCAGTCCGTGTTCCACGCAGTTGATGCATTTGTGCTCCGCGCCGTGATACTGGAACACCCGCTGAATATCCTTCATCCGGGAGATTAGCAGAATATAACCGATAAAAAGCAACAGACGAATGCCTCCCTCGATCAGCGCGAGCAGGGTATCGGATACGATGACCTTGCGAAGCAGCGCCGCTGCGAAATAAGGCAGAACCATGAAGATCGCTACAGCCATGACAATGGAAAATGCCACAGTCAGATCCATGACTACCTTCTCAGCTTTCTCGCCAAACAGCTTATCTATCAACTGATCCGCTTTGGACGGCTGGGTCTCTTCTTCGTCGTAAAAGCTGGCAGAAAAGGTCAGGCATTTCATGCCCAGCACCAGGGAATCCACGAAGCTGATAACGCCCCGCACGATGGGAAGCCGCTTCAGCCTTTTATTACCGATGCCCTCATAGGTACTCAAATGCACCTCGATCTCTCCGTCCGGCTTTCGCACACCCACGGAATAGACATCCTGATTTTTCATCATAATGCCTTCCAGAACCGCCTGTCCGCCGATTCCTGAATATCTTATCGTACTCATGTGTACTTTTTCCTCCATATATAGGCATTTCCTATTGTATGCAAAACGGGATGAGATCTTCCAACCTCACCCCGTGCTCACACTTATTGCTATTATTTTGTAATACCGTACTTACGATTGAATTTATCAATACGTCCACGAGCTGCAGCAGCCTTCTGCTGACCTGTGTAGAATGAGTGGCACTTGGAGCAGATTTCTACGTGGATGTCCTTCTTTGTAGAACCTGTTACGAATGTGTTGCCGCAGTTGCAGGTTACGGTTGCCTGATAATACTCCGGATGGATTCCTTCCTTCATGATTTTCACCTCTTCAAATTTATTTTGTGAACTTCTGGTTGCTGTTTCCCGGCCAATGCTGTTCCGATGTTTCCGCAGCAAGCTACCCCGGGCTATCCCTGCAAGTCCCTGCAGTTGAGCTGAACGCACACGTCTTTGCACATACAACAGCTTTTAGATTATAGCACAGGCTCGGGCGGATTACAAGCCGGAAAATTATATTTTTGAAAATAAATACTTTGTAACAGGAAAATCCTGCGGACTGACACTTATTCTCTGTCCGTCCGCAGGATTCTGTCTGTTCCTTCTATATAGAAGATTCTCTAGTTTTTAAGCTGCCTCGGTGCCTTTCTTCTTATTAAAAAGCTCCTTGCCCGAAGTGTATACAATAATCACACCCAACAGCATCAGCAGAATTGCCAACACAAGCTGCAGTCCCTCTACCATGAATACGCCGGTTCCTGCTGAAAATGCCTTTACCATGGCGATAGCTCTCTGTACCAGTGCCGTAAATGTTACACAAAGCATCACGATAAGGGGCGGGAACAGGGTCCGGTTCTCACGGCCTGTCACCTTCAGGAATACGCAGAGGGTAATCAGTACCAGTGCACTTAAGAGCTGATTTGCGCTTCCGAACAGCGGCCAGATATTCGCATAGCCGATCTGAGTCAGGATGTAACCAATCAGCAGGGTAACTACGGTGGAGAAGTACTTATTGCAGAGCAGCTTTCTCCAGCCTTCCGCATGCTCCATATCGTCTACGCTGAACAGCTCCTGGAAGGACATACGTCCAATACGGGCTACAGCGTCCAGACTGGTGAGCGCCAGGGCGGATACGCACATGGTCATAAAGCACTGGGCGATATAAACCGGCAGACCGAATATCTCCAGGAATCCGGCTACGCCGTTAGAGAAAATCTGGAACGGAGTTCCCACCGCCGCGGTTCCGTCTGCGGATGCTGCAGCGCCTGCCACACAGAGAGCCAGAACAGCCAGAAGGCTTTCCAGAACCATGGCGCCGTAACCAACCTTTACCATATCCTTCTCATTTTCAATGGTCTTGGATGAGGTCCCGGAGGATACCAGGCTGTGGAAACCGGATACCGCACCGCAGGCTACGGTAACGAACAGAATCGGGAACAGGTTACCAAGCTTCTCATTCTGGAAACCGGTATAGACCGGCAGGTTCATATTCGGATGAGCCACCAGAAGTCCTGCTACCGCGCCAAGAATCATGCCCACGAACATGAAGGTGGTCATATAATCACGGGGCTGCTTCATCAGCCACATCGGTAATACAGATGCCAGGAAAATATAAGCAAAGGTCACATACAGCCAGGTGCTCTTACCTGCTATCAGCGGCATATTCATGCCGAGAGCCAGGGACGCGAAGGTGAACAGCAGTCCTAAAACAACCTCTTTCCAGCCGTCCAGGTTAAACTTCTTCTGAAGCAGTCCGAATACTACCGCAAAGCCCATGAAGAACAGGGAAATGCTTCCGGCTGCGCCATTTACATCTGCAAGCTCCGCAAGGACCGTTGTGCCCTCTTCGGTAACCGTGTAGGCATTGAAGGTTCCGGCTACCATGTCGGCGAAGGCCGCAATGACAATCAGGGTAAACAGCCAGCAGAACAGCAGGAACAGCTTCCGTCCGGTCTTGCCGATATATTTCTCAATCAGCAGTCCCATGGATTTTCCTTCGTTCTTGACACTGGCATACAGGGCTCCGAAATCTGTGACGGCTCCGAAGAAAATGCCGCCGATAAGAATCCAGAGCAATACCGGAAGCCAGCCAAAGGCCGCCGCCTGAATAGCTCCGGTCACAGGGCCTGCGCCCGCGATGGATGAAAACTGATGGGCAAATACCACCCAGCCGTTGGTGGGTACATAATCCTGACCATCCTCTTTGAGTACAGCCGGGGTCTTAGCCTTCGGATCGATGCCCCATTTATTCGCCAGCCAGCGGCCATATAAGGTGTAGCCGGCCAGCAGGCATACTGCTGCGATTACTACGATAACAAGCGTGTTCATAATGTTACTCCTCCTCGATGTCTTTTATGTTTACGTCTTTGGTTTTGCCTGTCTCATTATCAAATTCAAATAGAATCCTGCTTTGCAGGATTCTCCGCCTGCGGCGGGTCGCCTTAGCGACATACTACCTCTCCGCCGCAGTGCGATCCTGTTTTTTGTATAGCAGGGAATTCCATCGGAATTTCCTGTTATACAAAAAAGCCTTCGCCTTCTCAGATTACTCTGAAGAAGACGAAGGCTTTCAAATCCTCCGCGTTACCACTTCTCTTGCTGACTCGATCGCTGTCAGCCTCTCAGTCACGTCCTCGAGCTCGTCCGGTCTCTTTTGTATCCCGGCTGCTTCCCGATTGAACATGTGCCCCGATAACGGCGGGCTTCCGGTTCCGACTACTTCTTGTGATATTTTCATCTGAACTGCTTGCAGGGGATGAATCTTTTTCCTGCCTGTTCCCTCACACCGACCGGGAACTCTCTGAAAAGCATTCTGAAAAAAATCCTTGTCCTGTTCATTGCATTTGACTTATGAAACAGTATGCTTGCATTATAGTCCTCTTTTTTCAAAAGTCAAGAGGGGGATTTGGAAAAAGGTTGTACTTTTTTCAATACACATTTTAGATAAATTTGTTCTTTTTCACGGTCTGCACGAATTCCGCGTTGTTCTTGGTACGGGCGAACATGTTCAGGATATTCTCCACAGCCTCCTCCGGCTTCAGGCCGTTCAGGCCTTTCCGGATAATATCCATGGCCTCCAGCTCCTCAGCTGTCAGAAGCAGATCCTCCCGACGGGTGCCGGACTTTGGAATATCGATGGCCGGGAATACGCGCTTCTCCTGCAGCTTCCTGTTCAGCACCAGCTCCATGTTACCGGTTCCCTTGAATTCCTCATAAATGACGTCGTCCATCTTGCTTCCGGTTTCTACCAGTGCTGTGGCCAGAATCGTCAGGCTGCCGCCCTCACGCATATTGCGGGCAGCGCCGAAAAAGCGCTTGGGCATATGCAGAGCCGCCGGATCAAGACCGCCGGACAGGGTACGGCCACTGGGCGGAACCGTCAGATTGTAGGCCCGGGCAAGACGGGTGATGCTGTCCAGCAGGATGACCACGTCCTTGCCGCTCTCCACCAGACGCTTCGCGCGCTCGATGACCATCTCCGCTACTCTCTTATGGTGCTCCGGCAGCTCGTCGAAGGTGGAATGAATCACCTCCACATTCGGCCCCTCGATAGCTTCTTTGATATCCGTAACCTCCTCAGGGCGCTCGTCAATCAGCAAAATCAACAGCTGCATGTCCGGATGGTTCCGGGTCACGGACTTGGCCACATCCTTCAGAAGAGTGGTTTTACCAGCCTTGGGCGGGGACACGATCATGCCTCTCTGTCCCTTTCCGATGGGGGAAATCAGATCGACGATCCGCATGGCGGTGCTTCCGCCCGGGCGCTCCAGATGGATCCGCCGATTCGGAAAAATCGGAGTCAGATCCTCGAAATTCCGTCTTCTGGCCGCCTCCTCAGGGCGCAGTCCGTTGACAGTCTTTAAGTACAGAAGCGCCGCGAACTTCTCGGTCTGGGCGCGGACTTTTATGTTCCCGCAGAGGATATCGCCTGTCTTCAGGTTATATCTGCGGATCAGGGCCGGATTGATGTAAATGTCGTTTTCACCCGGCAGATAGTTGTCGCTTCGGATAAAGCCGTAGCCGTCTGCCAGCACCTCCAGAATACCGTTGGCTACCTGGCCGCTATCCAGATTGGTGGACTGCTCCTGCTGGGGCTGAACCGTGGTCTGGGTCTGTGGCGCTGCACTGCGGTCATAGGAGGGGCGCTCGTAGGTGCGCTGTTCGTAGCGCTCATTCCGTTCCGGACGCTCATAACGTGTTGGCCGTTCTGTGCGTTCTGTGCGTTCTGTGCGTTCCCGCTGCTCTCTCTGCTCCTGACGCTGCTCATAGCGCTCCTGCCGTTCTTTCTGGAACTTCTCCGTCTGGGCAATCTGCTCCTGCCGGCTCACTTCCTCGTCCTTCTCCAGCATCCGCGTAATCAGATCGCTTTTTTTCAATGTGGACGTTCCTTTCATTCCTCTGGTTTTCGCAATACCTTTCAGCTCAGCCAGCGGCAATGATTCATACTGTTCTCTGGTCATTCCCTGTCCTCCTCATTCTACGCCTGTCAACTCTGTAATTTAAAATACGCAAACTTCTGCATTCTTTCTCATTGGGAATCCCGCCCGGATACAGGACGGATCGAAATTTTGAATTTATTATATCCTATTTTCTTCCTGTTTGCAATTCTATTTTTACTTCACAATCCGCCAAACTAATGATAAAATAAGAGAAATTAAAACAGGATGGTGTCTATTGTGATAAAAAAACTGATTTTGCCCGTTTATCTGTGGGCACACCGGCTGATGATGAAAATCTGCTGGAATATTTTCATACATTTTCCCCTGGATCGTAAAAAGGTGGTCTTCAGCAATTTCAACGGCGGCGGCTACGGCGATAACCCCAAGTTTATCGCCCAGGAATTCTTAAAACGAAACCTTGGCTGGAAGCTTTACTGGGTATCTGCCTCGAACTACGATCTGCCCCAAGGCCTTACACCTGTTCGGCCCAATACAATCGCTTTTGCCTGGCATATGGCCACAGCGGGCACCTGGATCGATGATACGAGAAAGCTCTATTATTTCAAAAAGCGGCCCGGCCAGTTCTATATCCAGACCTGGCACGGAGGATTGGGCCTTAAAAAAGTGGAAAAGGACTGCGAAGAAGCCCTCTCCAAGGAGTATGTAGCCTACGCGAAAATAGATTCGAAAAACATGGATCTTCTGCTGGCCTGCTGCCGCTGGGAGAGCGAATCCTACCGGGAAGCCTTCTGGTATGATGGTCCGATTCTGGAAAAGGGCATCCCGAAAAATGACATTTATTTTGAAGATCCCGCGCCCTATATCCAAAAGGTGCATCAGCATTTCGGCCTGCCTGAAGGCACGAAGCTGGCCCTCTACGCCCCCACCTACCGGGACAGCCGCAAGACCGATATGTACAACCTGGACTACAGCCAGCTCCTGTCCACGCTTGAGAAACGCTTTGGCGGCAGCTGGGCCGTTCTGGTACGGATGCATCCCAATGTCAGCTATAAAGACTACCCGCTGACCTATACAGACCGCATTCTGAACGCCAGCCCCTACGAGAATATGCAGGAGCTCCTGGTGGCCTCCGATATCATCATCAGCGACTACTCCGGCTGCGCCTTCGACTTCCCCATGATCGGCAAGCCCGGCTTCCTCTACGCCGAGGATTACGAGGAAATGAAGCGCACCAAGGATTACTATTTCCAACTGGAAGATCTGCCCTTTACGCTGGCGCTTACCAATGAGCAGTTGATGGAACAGATCGAACATTTTGACGAGCAGGATTATCAGAAAAAATGTAAGGAATTCTGTGATATGCTGGGCTTCTACGACGACGGGCATGCGTCGGAGACAGTCGTCGATTTGATTATTGAGAAGATGAAATCATAAATTTATGATCAATATTCACCGTTCGTCAATCATGCAAATATGTTGGCTCACTTGCACTCTCATTACATTTATGCAAGAAAGCGACTACGCCACATCGAGCGCAGCCGCTTTCCTGTTTTCTATTGATATTTCTTTATACTTATGGTATAACCAGAGACCAGAAACGGGTTTTCACCGCACTGCTTGTTGCGGCCTTCTCGTTTCTTTTTTATTCTATCACGATATCCAGATCCTCGTAGATTCCGACTTGTATTTTATCTCCGAACTTATGCAATACCGGCACTCCATCATCATCCTGCCGATATACGATAACCGATTCTTGGATAGGATCCACGATCCAGTACTCCCGGACTCCCGCCATCAGATACAGATTCATCTTTCTCAGATAATCCATCCTTTTGCTGGACGGCGACACAATCTCAATCACCCAGTCCGGCGCTTCGTGACAGCCCTTATTGTCCAGCTTATCCGGGTCGCAGACTACAGAAATATCCGGTTCCACATAGGCGTCATTCCCCTTGTCATCCTTCAGGAATACCCCGAAAGGTGCCGGGAATACCTCGCATTTTCCGTGTTTGGAGCGAATATAGTGCTCAATTTCATAGCTTATCGAATGTACCAGTCTCTGATGCCCCGTACTCGGCGGCGCCATCATATACAATTCTCCCTCTAACAGTTCCGCTCTCTCGCCCTCCGGCAGAGTAAAAATATCCTCCAACGTATAAATTTCCTGTTTCATCAAAGGCATCGCCATACCTCCTTTGTCTCTCCTTTCTTGATTATAATGGATTTTCAGGTTGAAGTAAAGGCTTCCGCATCTTTGGTAACATACAATTTTATTTCATCGTTTTTCGGAAATTCCGGAGAGATTTCTCCTGTGAAATACAGAAATTCGATACTGTGAGAATAGCATGTTTTATACTGAAA
>NZ_JBOKYU010000003.1:43268-115487 GCF_051972735.1 Laedolimicola sp.
TTGCCGTTCAACAATATTCGACAAAAACCGCTGTGTAACAGAGTACTCATTTCTGCCACACAACGATCTTTCTATTTAGATTTCCCGCACATCTTTTTTCCGATAAAAATCTTCCACAACCCCCGCTATCGCCTTCGACACTCCCCGGCCTACGTAGGAATTATCCCGGCCATCCTCGATGGATTTCAGGAAGGCCACGATCTCGTAGCGGATGCCCTCGCCGTCCAGCTGGTAGAAGTAGCGCTTGTTGTTGGCGGGATTTTCGTAGCGAATCTCGAAGTAGTCGGTCTTCCACCAGGGAGCCGGGACGTAGATGTATCCTTCCGTGCCGGAAACCACTAGATCGCCCTCGGACTTGATGCCCTTGCCTACCTGGATGGAGGCCATGGCGTCCGAGTATACGAAATTCACTCTGGAAAATGCGTCATAGGCCTTCGCCTCGTCCGCATAGTGGGTGATGATCTGCTTCTCTGCATAGTCAGTGCCCAGAAGCTGGAACACCGGCAACAGCGCCGTGGGTCCCCAGTCGCAGAGACTTCCCCAGCTGCGGTTGAACTGGCCCGGGTAGACGTTCGCCTCGTCCTCCAGGCGGGTGCAGGCGGCGTCCACCGAAACCACCTTTCCGATACGACCACTCTTAGCCAGCAAAAGTAACCGGTAATAAGCGGTCGAATAAGCGGTCTTGATGGCCTCCATCAGCACGCACTTTTTCTCCTTCGCCAGGGCGAACAGCTCCTCGCACTCCCGCACAGAAAGCGCGATGGGCGACTCGCAGAGCACATGCTTCCCGGCCTCCAGGGCCGCCCGGATCTGCTGATAATGCACGTCCGGGTGTGACAGGATATACATGGCGTCCGACTTCTCCAGAAGCTTCCGAAATTCATTCCGGTCATCCCCGCAGACGCCGGAAATTACTGCGCCGTTTACATAGCCACTCTCCTTCCGGAACTTCTGGAGGTCCGAAGCATCCCCCACCAGTCCCAGACGGATGGCGTGCTTCTCCGACCGAAGCTGCGTACTGGACACGCCCTCCGTTCTGTCAAGGTAAACCACTTTACAATATTCATTCAGATAATCAAATTTTCCACGCCAATCGGAACCAATGGCAAAGATATCCACATGATAGCGGCGAATATCGTCAATTTTCTGACCCTCGTACTCCTCGATGATAATTTCATCCGCCAGGCCGGTGGCCCGCACGCCCTCGATGCGCTCCATCAGGGACTGCTGCACATTGATCTTGCCCCGGGTCTTGTCGAAATCCTCGGCGGTCACGCCCACGATCAGGTAATCGCCCAGCGCCTTGGCCCGCTCAAGCAGGCGGATATGGCCGTAATGCAGCAAATCATAGGTTCCGTATGTGATTACTTTCGTCATAAAAATCCCCCTGCGCTGTTAGTCCGCGTCCACCTGGAAAAACGCGTCCAGGAATATCTGCATGGCTTTTTTTGAGCCCACCGACACGCGCAGATAATCCTTCAGAAGCTCATTTCCATAGGGGTGAACCAGCACCTGCTTCTCCTCTTCCAGCCGCTTCGCTATCTCCTTCGCGTTATGATGAGGCTTTACGAAAATGAAGTTTCCGCGACAGTCGCGGCACTCGTAGCCCTTCTTCTGAAGCTCCTCCAGCGTATAGGCCTTGCCCTCCCTCTCGATGCGAATCAGCTCATCCACCATCTCCGGGTGATCGAGAATCCGCTCTGCGAACAGCAGGGCAATGGAATTGGCGTCAAAGGTCAGTCGGGCATTCTTTACGTAATGAATGATCTCCGGATTGCTGATGATGACGCCCAGACGGCAGGCCGCGATGGAGAACAGCTTGGAGAAGGTACGCAGCACCACCACGTTTTCATCCTTCAGGGCATGTTCGATGAAGGTGTTCGGATAAAAATAATGATACGCCTCGTCGATAATAACGATAGCGCCCACCTCTTTCGCCCGCGCGATAACCTGCTGAAGCTCTTCCTCGGTATACACATTTCCCACCGGGTTGTTGGGATTCAGCAGCACCACGATGCGGGTATTGTCATGGATCGCATTCAGAATGTTTTCAATTTTGATGGTCAGATCCGGCTCGTAGGCCACCGGCACATGCTTATAGCCCAGGATACAGCAGTTGACCCAATACATCTCGAAGGACGGAGCCACGGTCACGACCTCCTTGCCCACCTCGCCGAAGGTCTCCAAAAGATAGCGGATGGCCATATCGGAGCCGTTGGTGGTCAGGACATTTTCATACTCTGCGCCGATGAATTTCGCGTATTTATGCAGGAACCGGTCCGGCTCCGGATAGATCGCAAGGAATTCCGGCGTAATCTCCTTCAGCACGGAATCCACAAATTCCTTCGGCAGTCCTTCCGGGTTCTCATTCATATCATAGCGGTGCATGCCGTAGCGGTTCTGCATGGGGAAGACCCGGACGGTGTTTTTTATATATTCATTTACGTGGTAGTTCATAAGATACCTCCTGTCTCTCTGCTGCTGTGGTTGGTAAGCAGAGCTTAGCAAAATTGTATTGTAAATATTTTCCTTTTTTATTTCTATATCTTCATCTTACTGCATATGGATTAAATACACAAGTCAGGATTCTGCCGAAATTCTTAGTTATAATTCTCAATCTGAGTTCCGGAAATCCATTCATTTACATCGTGATGCCAAGCATACCAAACACCATTCCAATGACGGAATACACAAACAGGTGCAGACACAAAATTGGCAGTGTATGCCGTCCGATGCATTCCAGCGGTCTCTGCAGCCACTTCGTATGCTTCGTCTCATACAGGGCGCTGCACAGAGACATCACAATCAGCGAGCCAGCCGTTCCCACGAAGAGATACAGGGCCATGCTCCGTCCATAATCCCCCACGGACATATTGACGCTTCCATTCCAGCGGGCTGCAAGCACAAAGGCTGCGGCCACCAGGAACAGATAAAACGGCTTTTTCAAAAGCTTTCCGACCCAGTCCTGCACCGCCGCCAGCTTGCCGATGATCAGGAAAGTCACAGCATAAAAGGCACAGTCGATGCTCCAGGGCAGCAGTACAGGACACGCGTAATGAAGGCCAATGGCTATCAGCAGATAAATTCCGTTTCCCACAAAGGCCTTTCGGGAATCACCCTTCGCTGCCCGCATCAGAATCCAGAACAGGATATAGCTCACAAACATGCAGGTCAGAAACCAGGTGGGCGCGTTCAGAATCTGCATAAAATATACATTTGTGGCGGAATCCATGGGCATCAGACAGTTGCGGGAATAGAGGATGCCAAGCAGGGTCTGCCCGTCCGCATTTCCCCGCAAAAAGAAAAACACAAACAGAAACAGGTTGTAACCGAAATAGGGAAGCAGCAGACGTTTCGCTTTTTTCTTTACAAAAGCTCCAAAGCTCTCCTCCGGCTTATAGGAAAAGGTCATGCCCGCCGTGATGAAAAAGATGGGCATATAGAACATGCCGCCGTAGAAGCTTACCGGCCCGAAGGAGCGCCCCGTGTGTACCAGAAGCACCACCAGGATGCCGACGGCCTTGACCGCATCCAGCCATGCGATTCGTTTTTTCTCCATTTCCATCACTCCTTCTTCCTGCCTGCAAATGTCTTCGAAATTCCGGCGGTCAGCCGCCCGCTCACCGGCTCCAGATACTTCCGGCTAAGCGCCGAGAGTATCAGCACCAGCGCCAGCGTGCAGACAAAATCTAAAGCTGTCAGCAGCCCGTAGCTCATTTTCCCGTAAAGGCTTAAGAACAGCCAGCAGGAAAAGGTCGCAATCACCGGGAAATGCAGCAGATACAGGGAATATGACACCTTACCTAAGAACCGGAAGGGCTTTGCCCCGAAGAACCTCTGCAGTCCCGGCAGTCCCAGTACGCCTGCCAGCAACAGCGCCGCGCCCGCCAGGTGATAAAGGGTTGTATAGGCCGATGGCAATATGCCGTAAATCGTGCCGCTCATGTCCGAACCGATGGACGGATAGGACAGCAGGTACACGCCCAGTACAAAGCTGCCAAGCGGCAGAAGCCAGAACCGCCGCCACAGCTCCATACCCTTCTGCCGGGTGCAGAAAAAGTCTGACGCCGCGAAGCCCAGGAAGATACCCGCAAAGTAAATGTCGGTCTTCACCGCTGCCAGCAGCATCACCAGATAAACCACATACCGAAACGGATTCTCCCCCACCAGATAAGCCGCCAGATAGACCACCAGCGCGCCGGAGAACAGGTAAGGTATGGTCCAGAGGACGCCGTTATAATTGTTGGTGCCGAACAGAAAGCAGCCGGCCAGGCTCTCGCCCAGCATCTGCAGGAAGTTCGGCTGAAACTGATTAAAGCCCGCGAACCACACCGTCGATTTGGTCAAGATGGCCGCCTCGTCGTTGCGATAGCATCCCAGGCTCATCAGGACAAAGATCAAGGTATTGATCATCAAAATCATCGGCATCAGCCGGAAATAACGCTTCCAGGCCGCGGACTTCAGCCGTCCTTTATCCCTTGTGTGAAAATAGGACAGGCAGAGCACGAAGCCGCTGAACACCAGAAATAAGCAGACCGCCGAATTCCCGCTGTAGAGCAGATTCAGAGGCGTTTTGCCGATGGTAATCTCGATGCCGGAATTGGTGTTCACTGCATCTCCGGTCAGGCTGTAGGCCGCGTAATAAAAGGCAAAGACAAAATGGCAGAAAAATACCATCAGCGCGCCGATTCCTTTCAGTCCGTCGATATAGTCCAGTTTTTTCAAGCTGCTTCCTCCATTCTGTCTCCGCCAATGCCCTGCGGTAATTTTAGTTTACATAACTTCGCTTCTATCATTTGATAATTTTTATTCTGTCGCTTTTAATTTCTCACAGAGTAAGGCTGTATAGCTCTCGCGTCCCTCCGCCGACAGGTGAATCAAATCCTGATAACCTCCAGCTTCCGAAATATCAAAATCCAGCTCCTCCCCGCAGAGAATCGCAAAGCTGCCCTCTCCGGTCCACCCACTTTGCAGTTCCTGCACGATAGAAAGAGCCTCCGCGTATAACTTCTGATAATCCTCATCCGCATACATCCGCTCATACTTGGGCGTCTCCAGAAACCAGAGGTTCAGGCCATAGTCTTCTGCCAGCTCCACGATTTTTCCATAGCCCTCGGCCTGGGTGCGGTTCACGCCGTCCCGGCTTCCCAGGGTTCCCAGGGCATAGAGCTCTTCTCTTGTCCTGCCCTGCTGGCGAATCAGACTGCCGCCGTCCCGGAACTGGGACGACACAATCTTATTGTTCAGAGGATAGGTCAGAAGCTGCTCGTTGTTGGCCGTCACAAAGAACTCATAGAAGTCCCCGAAGCTCACGTCGGTGCTGTTTCTCATCAGCCGCCAGGCCTTTGCCTTGAACTTCAGATCTGTGTCCAGCAAAATCTTGGTGTCGCTGATCCAGGGATCGGCTGCCGCTGTGTAGGGATACAGATCAATGTACAGATTTTTTACCTGCAGCCCCTGCTCCAGCATATACTGCAGCTCCAGGGCCATCAGCGCCGGCTGGTTGCCATTATAAGACAGGATGTAGCTGCTGCCGGGAAGCTCCGCCTCCAGCACGTCGATATCCAGGCCCTGCCGGAACATGGACGAACCGATGAAGAGGTTATCCACACGTTCTTTCCGGATGGCTGCCTGCATGCCGTAGGTAGATGCCGGAAGACAGCGGGCGTATTCATTTTTAATTAAAATCAGGATCAGCGCTATTATGAAGGCAACTGCCACGGTCTTTAATACTCGTTTCATAAATAAATATTCTCACTTATCCTATAAAATTTATCCACTTTTCAATTATAAAAAGGTGGACAGATACTTTCCTATCTATTTTTCAATTCTCTATTAGAAATTCGCGTACAAAAACCCCGACGCCCCGAACACTCCGAACAGCACCACGCTCACCAGCATCACGGCCATCCACGCACTACTCAGCACCATGCCCTCGCGCTTCTCCTTCTTCCCATACACCTGCCCTCTCTCATAGAGGAATAACAGGAACAGAAAGCCACAGGCAGTCAGGAAATAGGCGGCGCAGGTATTATCCCCGGTGAAGGGCAGAATGGAATTCTGGATGTCCACATAGGACAGGGAAAAGCAGGTAACTGCATGCGTGAGGAACCCCAGTGCCTTTCCGAAGCTCTCAGCCCGGAAGAAGACCCAGGCTAAGGTTACGCCGCAGAAGGTAATCAGTGTCTCAAGCACCCTGCGCGCCAGAGGCACGCTCTCCTCTTTCTTTGTGCTTATGATATTCCACAGGCCATGCATCCCGCCCCAGATCACAAAGCTCCAGTTCGCTCCGTGCCAGAGACCGCTGACCAGAAAGGTTGCCAGCACATTTAGCCGGTGGCGCACAGGGCTTACCCGGTTGCCGCCCAACGGAATGTAGATATAATCCTTAAGCCAGCCGGACAGGGAAATATGCCACCGGCTCCAGAACTCCTTGATGCCCCGGGAAAAATAGGGACAGTCAAAGTTTTGACCGCTGTCAATTCCCAGCACATTTGCCATACCGATGGCGATATCTGAGTACCCCGAAAAATCGCAGTACAGCTGGAATGAATAAAAGAACGCCGCCATCACACAGGCCAGTCCCGGATAACTCTCCGGCGCGCCAAAGACCGCGTCCACGTACCCCGCCAGCCGGTTCGCAATTACGATTTTCTTAAACAGTCCCAGCACTATTCGCTGAAGTCCCACGGAAAACAGCTCCGCATGGTATGTGGGTCCCTCATGAAGCTGTTCGATAAAATGCTCCGACCGCTCAATCGGTCCCGACAGAATCTGCGGAAAAAACAGGATGTACGTCAGATAAGCGCCGCAGCCCTCCAGGCCGCGCTCCGCACCCCGTTTTCCCAGATAAATATCCGCCAAAAAGCTTATCATTTTAAAGGTATAATAGGAGATCCCCATTGGCACCGCCAGACTTAGAACCGGCGCGCTTCCGCCCAGTCCCGCCAGTGTCAGCAGTGCCGCCACCGAACCCACAAAAAAATTGAAATATTTATACACAAAAAGAACGCCCAGTATCGGCAGAATTCCCGCCCACAGCCAGACCTTCTTTTTTTCTTTCGTCTCCGCCTGTTCGATTTTTGCCCCGGCATAGAAGCTCCAGAGCGCGCTTCCGCCGGACAATACCAGCATCCACGGACCGGCACTCACATAGAAAAGCATGCTTGCCAGAAGCAGCAGCCACTGCCGGAACCGCCTTGGAACCAGGTAGTAGACTGCCGCCACGCCAACTAAAAATGCCAGGGTCAACATAATATTTGAAACCATTCTATTCTCCTATAGGGGAATGTTACTCGCCCTTCACAGCCGCGCGATAAAGATCCACGCCCACATTCGTAAGCATCGCCAGCAGCAGTACAGAAAATACCACCATCGGCAGCTTCGTCTCGCCGTTGATGGCGTACGCGTAAGCACTGTAGGACACAATCAGATGCAGCATCGGCAGATAAAACCGCTTCGGCCAGCGCATGAAGTAGATGAGCGCCGCCACATCCGCCGTATACCCGGCCCAGGCCGGCATATAGGGCGCAAAATAAGGCACTAGAATCGCTGCAAACAGGAAGATGCGAAGCACCATGTCCTTCGTTACCTTCACCTTTTTATCAGCAAACCAGTAAATTCCAGTTAAAATCATACCAGCGAGAATCAGCAGAGATACCTTATCGTAAAGCTCCACAAAGGCATTTTTCCCGATAATCTCGTAGAAATTCGGCCACCCCCGATTCAAGGACACCGGATAGGCCACGTCAAGCGTCATCCACCAGGAACGGACGCGGAACACCGCGATCAGAAGCCCCGCCAGGATACTTCCGGTTCCAAGCAGCGCATTTCCCCGACTGTAGAGATAGAGACCCAGGAAAAACAGAATCACATAATAAATACAGTTAATATTCCACAGGGAGCCGTTCGCCACCGCCGTGGGATAAATCGCCAAAATTGCGTAGGTCAGGAAAGCCCGCAGCCGGCTTCCCGTATAACTGTGTACAATCGCGCCGCACAGAACCGCCAGCGCAAATTCCAGCACAACCGCACAGAGCTTCCATGTGTCGGTCGGCGTATATTCGATGACCGTGGAGCGGAGCGCCAGTCCTGTACCGGTAATACATACTGCCAGCAGCAGATCCAGAAAGGTAAAGGTCACGCCGCGCACATTCCATTTTCTGGAAATGAAGTTTCTCAAAAATTCATCCATCACGCGGCCTCCTTCTTCACAGTCTCTTGTTCCATAGGGATCTGGTTCTCCGGATTCCGCATATAATGCCAGATATCCAGGCCCACCAGGACGAGCAGACCAAGCTCTGCAAAGGCCCACACGCCGTAGTAAATGGTCGGCTCGTCGGAACCCAGATGGCTTAAGTAAGCCATATAGGAATTGAAGGACACCAGAATCTGCACCAATGGGAAATAGAATTTCTTCGTATTCATCATGGCATAGATAATCGCCAGAATATCCGCCACACAGCCGTACCGCTCATGCATGTGCGGCAGGAACCAGGGCGTCAGAATCGCAAAAAACAGCGCCATTTGCACGATGAATTCATTGGTAATCCGGTAGCGCTTCTGAGCCATGGCGTACAGGATGATCATCAGGATACCAAGAATCAGCCACGTGCCCGCCGAAGCGTATTCAAGCAAAAAGAACTGATTTCCGATGATCTGATAGATATTCGGCCATTTGATGGACAGGGACCAGACATCCTGGGCTCCCTGGGCCATGTAGATATTGATCAGATCCATCAGTGGCCGTCCCGCAATCCAGGCCGGCACGATACTTAAGAAATACAGCGCCGGGATCCACAGAAAATGCTTCAGATCCACCTTTTTATTCACCCACAGAATCACCAGGAACGGGAAAATAAACAGGGACTGGAGTTTAAACACAAAGGCCATCCCGTAGAAAAACATGGCTTTGCAGGGGCGGTCCTCAAACAGGTAATAAAAGCACAGCAGCAAAAAGGTCATAAAAATAATGTCGCACTGGGCCCACAGGGCGCTGTTGGCCCAGATGGTGGGCACAATGAGAAACAGGCCGTAGGACAGGATGCCTTTGCGCTTGCTTCCGGTAACCTTCCAAATCATTTTTCCCAGAATGCCCGCCGCCACAAAGTCCAACACACAGTGCAGGCCCTTATAGGCCGTCATCGGGTTGATGGACAGCCTGCTGATGGCCCAGAGAATATAAACGAAGGTCGGTGTATAATCATAGCGATCCGTAGCCAGATAGGAAAATCCCATCTCCTTCAAATCAGAAATCCACGGATCCCAGTACATCAGCCAGTCGTCTGTAATCACCACACGCAGGATGACACGGATACCCAGGCCAATCAGCGTCAGAGCCGCCAGATAGCACAGATCCATCCGGTTCAGCCCACGCTTTTTCAAAAAGCTGTTCATAAAACTCTCCTAATTATTTATCCAGTACAGTCTCAATAATATACTTGGGGCGCGCCTTGGTTTCCAGGTAAATTTTTCCAATATATTCACCCACAATACCGATAGCCAGAAGCTGCAGGCCGCCGATGGCCCAGATAGACACAATGGTGCTGGTCCAGCCGTGTACGGTTCTGCCCATGAAATGCACCACCAGGAAATAAATCAGCATAATCAGGCTGATGGCAAAAATCAGGAAACCACAGGTGGTAATCATACGGATCGGCTTGATGCTGAAGGAAGTGATCCCATCGGTGGCAAAAGCAAGCATCTTCTTCAGCGGATACTTGGACTCGCCCGCAAAACGTTCATGACGCTCGTAGGTGACGATGTCCGACTTGTACCCAATGAGCGGCACGATACCGCGCAGGAACAGATTTACCTCGCGAAACTCAGACAATCCTTCCAGGGCGCGCTTGCTCATAAGACGGTAATCTGCATGGTTAAATACGATTTCCACGCCCATAGCCTGCATGATCTTATAAAAGCCCTCGGCAGTAAATTTCTTAAAGAAGGTGTCCGTATCCCGGGCGCTTCTGACGCCGTATACCACGTCATTTCCCTCATAATACTTCTCCACCATCTTGTCAATGACGTCCACATCGTCCTGCAGATCGGCGTCCAGGGAAATGGCCATATCCGCCTTTTCCTTCGCCGTCATCAGGCCGGCCAGAAGCGCGTTCTGATGACCCTTATTTCTGGACAGCTTCACACCGGAATATATGGGGTTAGACTCATGTAACTCCCGGATAATTTCCCAGGTCTTATCCCTGGAGCCATCATTTACAAACATGATTTTGCTCTCCCGGGAAATCATACCCCGATCGAACATGGAATTCATTTTCACCAGAAGCTGCTTCGCGGTCTCATGCAGTACAGCCTCCTCGTTATAGCAGGGAATTACCAGATATAAAATATCATTTCCTGTCATCGGATTTCTCTCCTTCTCTTATGTGCAAATGTTATTTCGCCAGCAGTTCCTTCATGTACACTTCAATAGCGTCCTGCCAGGAAGCGAAGGAGAAATCGGTGGTCAGCTTCAGCATATAGTTCTCCAGAATGGAGTATGCGGGCCGGTCTGCGGAGTTCGGGAAGCGGCGCTTGTACTCCTCTGAGGTAATCGGCTCGATCTCAGTCCTGCTGCCTGCCAGGCGAAGTACGGTAGCCGCAAACTCGGCCCAGTTGGTGTCGCCCTCGCAGGTACCGTGGAACAGACCGTAATTGTCGGTCGGAAGCAGATATTTGATAGCCTTGGCCAGCTCTACCGCGCTGGTGGGGGTTCCCACCTGATCCATGACTACGCCGATCTTATCGTTATTTTCCGCCAGCTTCAGCATGGTCTTTGCGAAGTTGTGACCGTCGCCGTACAGCCATGCAGTACGGATGATAAAGTACTGATTTGCGAAATCTTTTACGAAATTCTCTCCTGCCAGCTTGGTTGCGCCGTACATGCTCTTGGGGCTTACTGAGTCAAACTCCGTCAGTGGATGGGCGGATACATCCCCCGGAAATACATAGTCGGTAGAGATATGCATGAGCTTTGCTCCGGTATCTGCTGCCGCGATAGCCAGGTTGCGGGCTCCGATGGCGTTGATCTTATACGCCAGATCCTGCTCCACCTCGCACTTGTCCACATTGGTGTAAGCCGCGCAGTTGATGATAGCGTAGGGCTTTACCTCTCTGGCAAGCTCCAGTACCTTATCCACCTTGGTGATATCCAGCTCTGCCACATCGGTATTTACCAGTTCATACTCGGTACTGCCTGCATACTGCTGATTCACTGCCCGTCCCAGCTGTCCGTTGCATCCTGTCACAATAATCTTTTTCATGTTTTTTCTCCTATTCTGCTGATTCAGCGTCTTCTGTATTGTCTGCGTTTTCTGTATCCTCAGTCTGAGCGTCGCTATCCTCCCCAGACGATTCTTCCTCTTCTACATGCTTTATCATGTAATCCTTATGATAATAATCGCACATGGCCAGATTCCGGCTGTCGTCCGGATCCGGCGTCAGTGTGCCGAAATAAAGCAACTCCGGACGGTAGGTAACCTCTTCTACTACAACCTCTTTGACATCCGGATCGTGATAAAGCTTCTCACGCATGCGGATTTCCTTGTCGTATACCTGTGCCTCTCCATATACCATGGATTTCAACGCCGTCGCAAAGGTAATTTCTTCCAGATCGTTTACAATGTTAAGCTTCCACATTCCCACAACCACACAGCATACGCCTGCCACGCCCAGCAGTACCGGAGTGGCTTTCCGCAGCAGCTCCTGTACCTCCTGCGCGCATTTCTCATACTGCCGTCTGAGCCATCCGGCATAGTAAATGGCGTTGGACGCGTAGAACAGAATCACACCGTAGAAGCAGATATTATAGTAACGGCCGCCGGAGATAAAACGCACGGCGAAGATGGCCGGAACCCACATAACCACCACCAGGCTGTAGCTTACCAGGGTAAACATCAGCGGGCACCGGAAGGAAAACTTCGTATTCTTCAGCTGCCACAGCATCACCAGGAACAGAGCGAAAATCACCAGCACAATCACCACATTGGTGGCCTCGTTAAACATATAGTCCAGAGACTTGGTATAGGACTTGTAAATAGCCTCCATCGGGGTACGGGGCTGGAAATTGGACTGGCGGCGATAGTTGCCCGGAGCCAATACATTCAGGAAAAAGGCCGGAAGGTATACGATAAACAGGGAACCCAGCTGAATCCGAAGCTTCTTCGGATACCGCTTTTTTTCCACGATCGCGTCCAGGAACAGCAGGAACATCAATACCGCTGTCAGCAGCGCGTTGGGATACATGCCGCCGCCCAGCAGGATCAGGATCAGAATCATTCCCACCATACGTTTTGCGGAAATCTGCTTTTTATGCATACCGTCGGCAATCAGCCCCATCAGAATCAGCAGCATGGAGAAAAATCCTGTATATCCCACGCTTCCAATCCACCAGTAAAAGGCTTCCAGTCCCACCGGGACATACTGGATGCAGAGCGTCAGTACCACCACAGACACGCTGACAGCCACAGCTCTCGACATACCTAAGATTCGGTGCAGCATGACATCGATAAAATAAGTAAAACCAATCACCATGACGCCCACCAGAATAAAGGTCTGGATGAAGGTCAGGCGTTCAGAGATAATCGAGGGCCGCAGGGCTCCAATCACCGCAAAGCTGTAGGTTCCCTGCCACTCATGCCACAGGTTCTCCGCTCTCTGCACCGCCGCCCGCAGCACTGCCGGAATCACAGCCAGTCCGGAATTCTCCTCCAGGGCATGGCGGGTCAGAATACCATAGTTAAAATCATCCATAACCGGATGGTTGAAAAAGCTCAATGCCAGAATCGGAAGCAGGCTCAGTACAAAGCAGCATACCAGAAACTTCGCCATATTCTTTTCGTCTTTCATCCAGTTTACATACTTTTCCCAGAGATTTCTGGTAATCTCGTATATTGTTTCCACGTTTCTAATTCTCCTTTTCTTTCAGTTCGTCCGCCCGCTCCTTTTCCTCCAGAGCCAGCTCCTGGGTCAGGTCCTTTACCTTATTTTCCAGGGTAGACAGCTCAATGGTCATCATAAACAGCTTCAGCAGCAGAATGAAGATGAACACCATAAACACGAAGTTTACCGGCAGCTGCATACCCAGAAGTCTCGTAAACAGGGTCACAAGCCACGGGAACAGGCTGATGATAACCAGCACGCCCGCAAAGACAATCCAGAAGATCGCATATTCGATCTGCAGCTTGGACTGACGGATTTTCTTCAAAATATAATAGGTGCTGAGGAGTGATACCACAATCAGCACAATGCGAAATACCGGTGTCATGAAACCTTCACCTCCCTGCGCTTCCGGAAGTTCTGAATCAGCAGAATCGACAGAAGCATCCGTAACATATACATCATAGATTTGGTCAGGTTCAGATAGCTCTCGCCTGCGATCCGCTCATCCATCTCCACCTGAACCTCGGCGATGGTGGCGCCCTGCTTCAGAAGATAGGATACCGTATCCGGCTCCGGGCCGTAGTTCATATTCAGGGCGAATTCCGCTATCATTTTCTTATTGAACATCCGCATGCCCGAAGTGGGATCCTTGACCCTGCGGCCGGTGGTCAGCTTCATGGCCATGGAAATCAGGTTGCTGCCCAGCATCCGTAAGGAATGGGGCTTCTTCTCGGTCACAAACCGGGAACCGATGACGATATCGTAGCCCTCCTGAATCTTGTCCAGCATGGGGCCGATAAATTCCGGACGGTGCTGTCCGTCCGCGTCAAACTGGATGGCGTAATCGTAGCCATTCCGATAGGCGTATTTGAGACCCGTCTGGAAGGCTCCGGCCAGCCCTAAGTTCACCGGCAGATCCACCAGCTCATAGCCGTTCTTCCGGCAGATTTTTGCCGTGCTGTCGGAGGATCCGTCGTTGATGACGATATAGTCATACATCGGGTAATTATTTTTCAGGTTTTCCACCACGCGCACAATGTTTTCTTCTTCATTGTAGGCGGGGATGATGACCAGACATTTCATCTGTGTGTCTCCTTATGTTTTATAGATCGTCCAGGCATGCAGCTCGATGCCGCTTCGCTCCATCTCGCTGTCGGGCTGCGCCCTATGAACGTGCATACATAAACTGTCGCTTACGTGCAAGCACGACGCGCCTGCTTATGTATGCACGTTCGCATGCCTTAGTGTATGTCACATTTTACATCTTTTTTATAAACTGTGCAAGTACACGAAGCGTTCTGCATAAATCCGTGAACCACGCGAACCGCACGCCATTCTCGCGAAGCGCCCGATGCCCCTCCTTCATTCCGGCCAGATACGCTCCCAGACTGTTCGTACTGGTGCCGCCGTGGGACATGTAAATCAACACCTCCGGCAAGTAAGATAACTTCACTTTCTTATTCTTCAGAATCCGGATCATAAACTCATAATCCGCGGAAATCCGGTAATCGGTCTTATAAAGACCGTATTTGTCATACACGCTTTTCTTCAGATACAGGGTCGGATGACCGGGCATCCAGCCGCAGCGGATATTACCCTGGCCCTGGTGCCAGTAGCGCACCACCTTGTCGCCCTCCATATAATAGAGGTCGCCGTGTACGCCGTCCGTGCCCTCCTTTTCCATGATGGCCACCATCTTACTGATGACGTCCGGGCCTGCATATTGGTCGAAGCAGCAGCCTAAGATATCGCCGGTGGACAGCCGGATTCCCTTGTTGATGGCGTCATAGATTCCCTTGTCCTTCTCGGAAATCCATTTCAGCCGATCGCCGAAATATGCCTCTGCCTCCGCAATGACCTCCCGGGTGCCATCGGTGGAACCGCCGTCCACGATGACGTACTCGATATTCTCATAATCCTGCTTCTTCACCTGGGCAATGATTTTTTTCAGATTCTCTTTATCATTATAGGTCGTCGTAATGATCGAAACCTTTGGATTTTCCATAATTTTACTCCTCGTGTAATAGCTTCGCGTACAGCTTCAGATAATCCTGAAACCGCTCGTTCTTATCATAATGAGACGCTTTTGTAAGACAGGCCGTCCGCTTATCCGGCTCTGACCGCATGGCCTTCACCGCCGCCTCCAGGGCTTCCACATCCCCCTTGGGAACCACCTTGCCGCAGCTTTCGTCCACAGACTCCACGCTTCCTCCGGTGGCAAAGGTAATAACCGGGGTTCCGCAGGCCAGGGCCTCCAGATTCGTCGTGGGGAAGGTATCCTCCAGGGTGGTATTCACATAGGCGTCTGCCATGGAATAGTACTCCGCCAGTTCTTCCATGCTGTTGGTACGCATAACTCCGTGAATCTTCGGGTGCAGCTTTTTCATCTTCCGCTTCGATAAACCGATTAAAATAATCTGATAGTCATCGGGCAGCCGATCCGCCAGCTGTTCAAAATAAGCATAACCCTTCCGTTCCTCCCACATACTTGCCACGCCCAGAAGAATGTATTTTCCCTCGAAGCCCAGTTTCCTGCGGAGTCCCTGATCCACCGGATGAAATTTATCCAGGGCGATCCCGTTGGGAATCACCTGCACCGGATACTCTCCCAGATAGGACTCTCTTGCGTAGCCTGCCAGCCACCGGGAGGGGGTCACCACCGTCAGGGAAGGCACGCCGGTAAAAGCTGCCTTTTTTCTCTGGTAATTGGAGGCTGTATTGTCCTTAAATAACGCATAGGGATAGACGCTACGGTACTGGGGGCAGCTTCCGCAGCCTGTCTTCCATTTCATACAGCCGATATAATCAAAATGGGCGCAATGTCCCGTAAAGCTCCAGCAGTCATGGAGCGTCCAGACTACCGGCTTCCCGGCCTGCTTCAGATACCAAAACAGCTGCTCCACGTCCAGGTAAAAGCCGTGGATATTGTGGAGATGAATGATATCCGGGTCGTATTCCCTGATCTTTTCTATCAGTCTGCCCGTCTGCTTTTTGGAAGCAAAGCCGTGCTCCCCCCGGAAAAAGGTATGAAGCACATGGAAGCCCATGTCCAGGTCCGTTCCGAATTTATACGTGGGGATTCCCTCCGGCCCAGTCCGGCGGCCAAAGGCCACCATTCCCTCGTCTCCCTGTTCCTCCAGGGCATGTACGATATCCACCGTGATACGGCCCACGCTTCCGCTTCCGCAGATGGTATTAATCTGTAATACTTTCAAAATGATACTCCTTATACTAACTCACAGTCCCATACGTCCACGCCGCTGTCCTGGAACACGCTGCGGATCCGCTCCCGGAGCTGCTCCTTCGTGCAGCCCTTTTTCAGAATGGCCTGCAGGAAGCCGCCTCCGCCGGCGCCGCAGATCATCCGGGCTTCTAATAGATCCTCGCAGCTTAGGAAAATCTGATCGATACAGGTATTGGTGCTGCCGCCGTCCAGACGTCTGGACAGTTCCCAGTGCCGTTCCAGAAGCTCTGCGAACCCGTCGACATTACCCTTTTCCAGTTCAAACTTCATCAGGACCGCCACCTGCTGAATCTCATAAAGCACCTGCAGGGAATTGGGATTGGAGCCGATATAGCCGCCGACCACCTCCCGGAGCAGATTCCGGGCAAGTCTGCGCTGCCCCGTATAAATCAGTACAAACCGGTCCTTCAGCTCCTGAAGCGCCTCCTCCGGAATCTGAAGATGCTGGACTTCGATATTCTGCATCAGCCCAGGCCTGGTCGTCACCAGCTTGATACCGTCGGTGAGGCCGCCCACCTGATCCTGCCAGCCGCCGCCGGTGCTCATGAGCTGCTCCATGCAGAGCACATGAGTATATAATTCATTTTCAGTCACTTTTTTCCCGATGTATTCGAAAATAGCTTTCACACAGGCACCCGCCAGGATACTGCTGGTGCCAAGACCGGAACCTCTGGGAATTCCCATAACCGCTGTGGACAGGTACAGACCGCCGCCAAGCTTACCAAGAAGCTCCTTAAGCGTTGTCTCCCGGTTCAGGGGCACGATGCCGCAGGCCAGAAGCGCAGCCTTGTGAAGGGCATAGGTATCAAAGGGATCCCGGCAGCTCTGCAATGCCTTCACATCCGTAAATTCATCGTAAGCACCTGAATCGGTACTTGCCAGCGCAATACAGGGCTTGTCTATCTTTTTCACGGTCACAATCACCGGCAGAATACCGTTCAGCTTCGCCGCCGCATTGAGCACTGTGCCGCCATGCTCGTTGCAGTAAGGCGGCGTATCGGACCAGCCGCCGCCGAAATTCACACGGATGGGCAGCTCCACCTTCACTTCATCCTTTGTGATGTGGTATGGCTCCTCCGCAGGGGTCTTGCCGATGCTGGCCTCATATAAGCTGTCGCAGAGGTAGCGGAAACACTGATTTTCCAAATCCTCGCTGACCTGACCGGTCGTCATTTTCGATAAATAATAGTAAATACGCATGCGGATACTGAAGTCCGACTGCTCCGCAATGTCACGCAGCTTCTCCACCTGGGAAGCCGTCACACCCTGCTCGCCAAAAACCGTCCTGGTTTCTTCGATGCTTTTGCGCTCCTCCAGCATCAGTAAAAATCTGGCAATTCTCACTCTTGTACCAAGCTTCGCCTGCCATGCGGTAATTTCCTTTACGTCAGCCTGCTCAAAGCTCTCCTGCAGGCTCAGACGTTTCTGGCTGCAATACCAGATAAGCGTCGCCGCGTCCGCCGTGCCATCCGCAATAGCCAGAATTCTCATGGCTGCTGCCACAGCTTCCTCGATAGTTTCACACACCGGATAAAGCTTCGCGGTCCAGAGGTAATGAGTACCTTCCGCATTTTCCCAGAGGTCTTCCGGCTGCATGCCTGCATTTACCAGAAACTCCGGCAAGGTACCGTTCAGGAAGGCTCCGCCATCCTCCAGCGTCACCTTCGGGTTATCCTGCACGCCATAGACGCGCACCACAAAGCAGCCGTCCTTCTGCTTTAATCCATGCAGTGCCGTATTTTCCGGGATCTTCTCCCCCCGCAGGGTCACCGCAGAAATCACGCAGGCTTCTCCCACCTGGCTGCCGTCGTAGATATAACTGTCTTCTATATAGGAAGATTCCGCAATCTTCGTATTTCTCTCGATATAGCTGTTGCTGCAGGCGTTGGCGTCCTCCGACTCCTCCACACCCAGAACCTGTCGCTTCCAGTCCAGGAACTCATAGTTGTCGATGTCCTCCGTCACCAGCTTCAGCAGCTCATGGGTCGTTCCAAAATGGATAAACTGAGCCGGAGACAGGCACAAAAGCTTCAGAGAATAGGGATGTAGGACCTCCCAAATCTCTTTCCTGCCGGCTAAAAGCTCCGGGCAGAATTCACCCTCCGGCTTCTCTTTTAAAAATTGCTCAAAAGTGGATCGGGACGCCAGCGGGTACAGGAAATCCCCATAAAAGCTGATGCGCGCCCGCTCGTTGACAAAGCGGTCATATTTCTCCGGAATGATTTTTCCGTTTTCGCCAATCAGGGAGAACAGGCTTTCCAGAAGATCGCAGTCCAGCATAATGGCTCCGGTATCCAGATCCACCGCATTTTGACTGTTCACCGCGCCAAGCTCCCGCAGATGCTCCACGCTCTGCTTGTGCAGGAAGTTAGCCACGTAACCGCTCTCGTCACCCAGGAATACGCCGTGATCCTTTCCCGTATCCACGTCCTCCTTGATGGAAATGGCCGCTGCTCCGTGGAATGTAAAATCAATCTGCAGCGGGTTAAATAAAAGCAGCACATCACCGGAGAGCACCAGCATGCCCTCTCTGAACCGGGACGGCATACCCGCCATTCCGATCATAAATTCGTCAAACAGGGTGGAACGCCGTCCGTCCGGCAGTTCCCTGGGTACCGGTGAAAATAATTTTCCACAGGCCGAATACTGGGGCACCCGCTTGGAATCACCGCCGGAATGAATCACCAGGATTCGTTTTCCCCTGAAAAAGTCCGCGCCCTCGCCCTGCTCGCTTAAATATTTCATCACATGGAAGGTGGCTCCGCCGCTGCCTACCCGCTTGCCGTCCGGATCGGGCAGCACCCGGTAGATGGTCTCCTTCGGCAGTCTTCCCGCTTCCAGTCTGGCGTCAATCTGCGCCTGGTAAGCGTCAGCCTGCTCCTCATTGGAGGCGGTCAGAATCACATAGTCCCAGTGAATAAAATATTTCCTGGTCAGAGATTTTTCGTATTCCTCCCAGGCGTCCTGATAGCTCTGTCGTAAAAACAGATTCTTAATTTTCTGTGGTTTCATAAGTTCTCCCTTGTGTGCATTCGGGCAGAATGCTATAATATCCGCGTTACCTATTACAATCGATATAAAAATGAAAGGCAACCGTAGCTGCTTCCGTCGCATGACCTGTCCGCAGCTACGGCAGGGTATACTATGTTAATAATACAACCTTCCGGCGGTTTATGCAATAGGATGCGCGTGATAAATTCCGCAATGAAGCTTGCGAAGCGCAGAAAGGAAAAGCTGGTCATCCTCTGGTATCTGAATCCGGAACTGAACGCCGCCTTTGAGGATCTGTTTCAGCCAATCCTTGAGCCGGATATCACACTCATCAACATCCATTCCCTGAAGGATCCCAGGAAGCTCTATTACCAGCTTTCCGCAGGCCAGCGCTTCGGCGACGACGATATCCGCAATAACAAGACGGATGACCGCCTGAACGACGACTTTTATCGGGCATTGAAAAAGCGGGTCTATATCTTCACCTGCGAGCGCTTTGATCCGACGAAGGACTATTCCCTCTTTGTGCCCACCGACACGCTTCAGAAGCGTGTGGACACATTTACCAGAGACTTTGCGCCCCGCTGTGTAGGCGTCCATATCCGCCGCACCGACAATGCGGTTTCCATGGGAAAGAGCACCACGGAACAGTTTATTGCCGAAATGGAAAAGGAGCTGACAGCGCACCCGGAGACACGGTTCTTCCTGGCCACCGACGACCAGAGCGAGGAAGAGCTGCTTCGCAGCCGGTTCCCGGGAAAAATCATCAGCAATCAATCCCGAACCATCGACCGCAATTCCGTGGCCGGCATGCACGACGCTCTTCTGGATCTCTATTGCCTGGCCGCCAGCGACAAGATTATCGGCAGCTACTGGAGCTCCTTTACGGACACAGCTGCGGATATGCATGGCATTGAAAAAATCATCGCAGGCGAGTAGCCCGCGACCTGTATCACCAGACATCTAAGGAGATTTTATGACTCGAAAATGGATTTATCCGGTGCTTCTGACCGGTCTTTTTGCACTGCTTATAGGTCTGTCACTCCCTGCAGGCTGCGTTTACGGCTCCACCACCGACTGGCTGAGCCAGCACACTGCCCTGGCGGAGACCATCCGTACCGCCATGCTGGAACAGAAGACGCTTCTGCCCACATACCTTTCTCTGGGCGGCGGCAGCAATGGCTTTCAGTTTTCTTATTACGGGTATCTCAGGCCGGACATCCTGCTCGGGTGCCTGCTGCCCGCAGTTTCTATGTACAAAATCGTCATTGCCTATGCACTGGGCGGCTATCTTTTAAGCGTCCTGCTTTTTTATCTGCTGCTCCGGCGGCATAACCTGTCCGGCTTTGACTCTTTTATGGGAAGCGTCCTCTTTCTGACTGCTTCCTGTTTTTTCCATACACACCGGCAGCTGATGTTCGTGAATTATATGCCGTTCCTGCTGCTGGCCCTGCTGGCGGTAAAAAAGAGCCCCCGGCGAATGCCGGCCCTGCTGCCGCTGTGGATGCTGCTCATCTGCCTCCACAGCTTCTACTATGCACCGGCCTGCTTCGTGGTCATCGGCTGGTACTGGGCCTGGCTGTCCGGTAAATATTTTTTCCGCCCCTGGTTCGTATCCTGCGCTCTGGGCGGCTTCATGGCCTTCGCCCTGCTTCTGCCCACCGGCCTGTCCATTCTGGAACACCGGCGCGCTTCGACCTCAGGCGACGCGGGACTGGCCACCTTTTTTGAAGATTTCCAATCCCTGCTTTACAGCTCCTACGGGCTGGGCGTGACCCTTATCGTCCTGTATCTGGTAATACTGGGCGTCGCCATCCGAAAATACCGGGCTATCAGCCTGACTTTTCTTCTGCTGTTCCTCTGGGGCGGTATTTCCTATTTATTAAACGCGACCCTTTATGCCCGGGCGAAGATTCTGATGCCCTTTCTGCCGCTTTTGCTGCTCCACTGTGCGCTGATTCTGTCGGATCTGAAAAATGGGCGGGAACGCTGGCAGCTCTGGCCGTTCCCATTGCTCTTTGCCGTCATTTTCCGCTACCTGCATAAGAGCTACTGGACGCTGGTGCTGACGGATTTCATCTTTCTGCTGGCTGTAGTGCTGCTGGCTATGGCGGTCAGCGAGGAGCGGACGGAGGCTTCCGAGGGCGTCACGCCTATGCCGGGCTCCAGGCTTCGCTACCTGCTGTCACGCTTTGCGTTCCTCTGTCTTCTGATTATGCCCTGCCTCTTTTTCCTGCGCTCGGCTTCGAAGGAAGAATTTGTCACCCAGGCCGATATGGACGCCGCCCTCGACAAACCGGCGCTGGCCCTGTATACGGACTCCCTGTACCGCTACGATTCACTGGTTCACCCGTTAGTCAATGGCAACCGGGACGCTTCCCGGGCCCGGAGTAAAAGCTCCATGTACTCGTCGGTCTACAGCAACGAATATTCTCAGGTGTACTACGACTACCTGAAAACGCCGGTGCAGATCAACAACCGACTGGCCATCCTTACCGCCAACAACCCGTTTCTGCTGAACTTCATGGGCGTCCGCTATCTGGAGACCAGCCCGTCCCATGTGCCTGCGGGCTACCGGGTGCTCTGGGAAGACGGCAAAACCGCAGTTTCGGAAAATACGTCTGTATTGCCGACAGCCTATCTGACCACCGACACCATGACCGATACCCTGTTCAACCGGATTAAAGGCTGGGAACAGGCCGAAGCCCTGACCCGTACCACTGTAATTCCGGAGTCCGAAGCTGACGCTTCCACCATTTCCGGAAAGGTTTCTACCGAAAATGCTGATGGCTGGCACACAGAAATCCGCTACTATCAACCTCTGTGGTCTTCAAAAGAGATTCCGGCCACAGTACAGCTCACCACCACGGGAGACATAAAGAACCGTTCCTACGATCTGAAGGTCAGCCGGGACAGCACCGTCACCCTGACCTTCAAGCAGCCCATAAAGGAGCAGCTCCTGCTTCTGAAATTCGATGTGGTCAACCACACCGGAAAGGCTGTCACCATCACCATCAACGGCGTGAAAAATAAGCTGTCTGCCCCCAGCGCTGCCTATCCAAACGGAAATGAAACCTTCCAGTATCAGTTCCTGGCTTCCGCCGAGAAGGAACTTACAAAATTAAAAATCAAGCTGCCCAAAGGACATTACACCCTGAGAAATATCCGGTTCGGTCTTCTGGACGCTTCGGTCTTTCAGGAAAAAAGCTGGAATTCTGTGGAATCACTGGATACAGAGAAAAACGAAATCCTCGCCTGCCGCGCTTCGACAGACGAGGATACCTGGTTCGTTACTTCCATTCCCATGCAGAAGGGAATGACGCTTTTCGTGGACGGTGAAAAGACTGATCTGGTCACCGTCAATACCGCCTTTGCGGGCGCAAGGCTGACTGCCGGAGAGCATGAGATCCGGCTGCGCTTCGATCCGCCCGGCATGAAGGCCGGGATTTGGATCAGTATGCTGGCTGGAATTGTGTGGCTTAGCCTTCTTATCTTCCAGCACTTTCATGCAAATAAAGAGCGGCACTAAGCGCTGCTCCGGAAGCTCCCTCTTCCTGCAAATCTGTCAGGATGAGCGGAGCTTTAAACATATCAGAAATAGCTTTTTGTAAAAACAGATTCTTTCTCAGCCCATTTCCGGAACCATTGATTACTCTGGCTTCCAGTCCTGTTCCCTCATGAATCACCTGATAAAGCTCATAATATTCCCGCGCGATTCCCTGAATCACACCCAATGTAAGATTTTCCGGCAGAAAATTATTCTCACTGATCCCCTCTATATGACCGCGCAATTCCGGATAGGTCCGCGTCCCCTGGAACAGCGTTGTCACCCGGAAACCATCCGCATCCGCAGCTGCTTTCCCGGCAAGCTCTGCCATCATAGCATAGCAGGAGCATTCTTCTACTCCCAAAGCCTCCGCGCAGCTGCGAAAGAATTTTTCCAGACATGCATAAGCCCTTCCCGCGCAGAGGATAGCGCCTGTCAGAATCCAGGCTCCATGCAAAAACGGTCTGGCTTCTATTCCCTCTGTTTCAAAATGCTCATGCGAAAGTACGGAAAGCTGTCCACCCGTTCCCACATTCAGCTGCCATACCTGTTCCTGCATTCCTACGGAACCGAGAAAACTGGCCTGATTATCTCCAAGGGCCACAGTCACCGGAATTCCCTGATAGCTTCCCACTGCTTCCATCCTCCCATGTATACAAAGGACTCACAGCCCGTCCTTCCCGGTCTGTATACACGATACCATGCATCTGCCCGGTCAGGCCAATGGCCTCCGTCTCCGGATATGCCGCCAGAAGCTCATCCAGCACTGCCTTAGCCTTATCTGTCAGCTTTTCCGCATCCTGAATCCGTTCCCAGTCTGCGCCCTTTAAAAAGCTTCCGTTGGCAATGGTTCTGGATGTCAAAAGCTTCTGTCCGCCATGTCCGTCTGGCTCCAGCACCACTGCACTGACGGTCGTCGTTCCGATATCAATTCCTATTACCTTCATCAGCGAAATCTCCCTTCCGCCCTGTCCTTCTATTCTATAGTCTGTCGTCTGCTACAACCTCATCCAGAAAGCTCTTGTCCTTATGTTTCTCTGTGACATAACCCAACAATACCTCAACTAATACCATCATATTCAGGCTGGAACTGTTGCCATGGATAAACACCCGGGCGCGGTCTTCAATTCCTGTAGTCAGCGCATAATCTGCCAGCTGTGCCATCGGGCATTTGATCGCATCTGTCAGTGAAACGGTAATCATTTTCTTTTTCTTTGCCAGCTACATTTCTTTATAAGTTTTCTTATCCTCCCCGGAGCGTGAGATGAAAATAGCCACATCTCCTTCACGGCCCAAAGATAGGTTCTCAAAATCTGTCTCTGAATAACCACCACCACTGCACCGCACGCCCATACGTGTTAAGCGGTACATAATATCACAGGCAATGATTTTTGCGTACCCATTGCCGATTACAAATACTGTCTCGCTGGCATCAATGGCGGACGCGCATTTTTTTAACACCTCTTTATCAATATGACGCGAAATCGTCGTGATATTGTTGGCTATCACCATTATCTTTTCCTGCGCCGAATCCTGCTTCCCACCCGGGTTCTCCAAGGACCAGTTTTTTCCCATATCATGTGAAAGCTGCAGCTTCATCTGATAGAAGCCCTCATATCCGATACGCTTACAAAATCTTACTACTGTCGCGTCCGATACCCCGCTCAGCTCCGCCGTTTCCGACACGTTGGCATCCAGAGCCTGTGCCGGATTATTCATGATAAAATCCGCCACCTTTGCTTCTGCCGCATACAGCTTTTCATAATTATTTTTTATATTTTCCCATACAGTCAGCATGCCTTCGGCATTCACGTTGCAGCTCATGGCTCCTGTCGGTTTTCTTCCCATGCTACTTCCCCTTGTCTTTACTAATATTTTCCATTATAGCATATTTTCTTGAAATCGACATATATTTTCTGCTATTCTGTCTGTTCTTACCAAAAATCATCAAAATAAATGACACTTTCATCAATCAACAGGGGGTTTTTACATGAGCGTAAAAAAACATACCGTCGCAATTATGGGCCTGGGCGTCCGCGGCAAAACACATTTAAAAGGAATTATGGAGAATTCTGACCGTTATGAAGTGGTAGGTCTCTGTGATCTTCGTGAAGAAGTTATGAAAGCCGTATCTGAACAGTGGAAGCTGGACGTACCGCTTTACACAGATGTAGAAAAAATGCTGGCTGAAACAAAGCCGGAGGTTTTTGTATTCGTTACTTATCCGAATCTCCGTCTCTCTATGATAGAACTGGCCCTGAAATATGGTATTAAAGCTGTATCCTTCGAAAAGCCCATGGCCGAAGACATGAAGGAAGCAAAAAAAATGACAGACTTGTGCGTACAAAATGGTGTAAAGGCCATTGTATGCCATCAGCAGAAATATCTGACCCAGATGCAGGAACTGAAGAAAAAGGCCGATCGCGGCGATTTCGGACAAATTAAGAAGATCTTTGCGGAGACACAGCCCTGGATGGCTCAGCTGGGAACCCACTATGTGGACTACATTATCTGGGCAAACGGCGGCTGCCGCGCAAAATCTGTTGTTGGTCACGTACACGGCCCGGCCACTCTAAAGGATAATCATCCGTCACCGGATTTCCTGATGGGCGAAATTCTCTTCGAGAATGGCGTGCGCGGATATCTGGAGTGCGGTTATTTTTCCGAACGGCACAATCCGGAAATGTACGCAGATTCCGACAACCGTCTGACTATCTGGGGAACCAACGGTTATGGCTATGCCGAAACTGATGGTTTCTGGGGCGAATGCAGCAAGGCTACCAAGGGCGAATTCGTTACCGGAAAGGAACCAGGCTGGTACCATCATCAGGAAAAACAGATCCAGACTCCGTACTACACCGAATACGCTAACTGGCTGGACGATGACTCCAAGCCTCATTCCTGCAACATCGAAACCGCCTTCCATGGATACGAAATTCTGGAGGCTATGTGCTTAAGCGCCCTGAATAACACCCGCATAGATCTTCCGCTCACTAATTTTGATTACGAGCCGGTTCTGGAACGTATGGAAAAGGAACTGCCGGAATGCGGAACTCATTTAAGAGCACTATATACAGGAGAGGAGCCAAGAGAAGAACGTGACTAAACAATGCAAAGCAAATGGACTTACAATCAGCTATGAAGAAAGCGGCGCAGGCGAGCCTCTTATTCTCCTGATGGGCCTTGGCGCACCGGGAAGCAAATGGGCTCCGCATATAGCTGCATATGAGAAACATTTTCATGTATATGCGCTGGATAACCGGGGTGCCGGTCAGTCTGATAAACCCGTTTCCTATTCCTATACCATCGAAGAAATGGCCAGGGACACCATCGGATTTATGGATGCGGTTGGTATCGAATCCGCCCATTTCAATGGCATTTCCATGGGAGGAGCTATCACCCAGTATCTGGCTGTGCATTACCCGGAACGTGTGCGCTCCATTATCCTGACCAATACCTTTCCCAGCTGCTGTGTCAGCTTCCGGCGCGCCATCGAAATTCTGCGCGAAGCCTGCGGCCAGCTGGATGGCATCACCTTTGGCCGTCTGGGACAATGGATGATCTTTGCGCAGCCATTCCAGGAAACGGACGAGTCTTATATGCTGGACTCTGAGCTGGCCGATATGGCCGCCCCCTACCCGATGCCGGGCTACGCCTATAAAGCACAGTGCAACGCCATTCTGGGCTTTGACATTTTAAAGGATCTTCCCAAGGTCAAAGCTCCTGCCCTGGTTGTCGGCGGTGACCGGGATCTCTTTGTTCCGGTTGAAGTCACCAAGGCTATGTGCGACGCCATCCCGGGCGCAAAGCTTTATATGGCCCAAAACGGCGGCCATGTGCAGCACTGGGAGCAGCTTGAAAAATACAATCAGATAACTCTGGATTTTCTGCTTGCACAGCTTCACTAATAAAAATCCCCGAACCGTTATGACAGAGACGGTTCGGGGATTTTGTGTTGTTCTTTTCTGCTACTGCGCTGCGTCCGAAAGCAGGATCCGGTCATTATCCAGTTCATGTCCCGCGCCTGCCTTGAAGCGGGTCAGCAGGTCTTCCACAGTCATATGTTTTCGCTCTTCGCCGCCCACATCCAGGACGATATTGCCATCGGCCATCATCAAGGTCCGGTTGCCCAGTTCCAGGGCCTGGCGCATGTTGTGGGTGATCATCATGCAGGTGATCTGTTCCTGCTCTACGATGTCTTTGGTCAGCTGTAGCACCTTCTCTGCCGTTGCCGGGTCCAGGGCTGCGGTATGCTCGTCAAGGAGCAGCAGCTTCGGCGTTACCAAGGTTGACATAAGTAGTGTCAGTGCCTGGCGCTGTCCGCCGGAGAGAAGACCCACCGGCTGCTTCATCCGGTCTTCCAGGCCCATATTTAACAGGGCCAGACGCTCCCGGAACAGTTCCTTATCTTTCTTCGAGATACGGGAAAAGGCCGAGGTTCCCTTGGCGCTACGCAGATACGCCAGCGCCAGATTTTCCTCGATGGTCATGCCCGGAGCCGTGCCCTTTAAGGGGTCCTGAAACAGCCGCCCGATGAAGCGGCTGCGCTTGTGCTCGGGCAGGAAGGTGATGTCCTCACCGTCCAGAATGACTGCGCCGTCATCCACGTAAAACCCGCCTGCGATGGCGTTGAACAGAGTGGATTTTCCGGCTCCGTTGGAACCGATGATGGTCACAAAATCTCCACGGTCCAGGTGCAGGGAGAGGCCGGACAGGGCGTTCTTCGCATTGACCGTCCCCGGGTTAAAGGTTTTCGATATATTCTGAAGATCCAGCATTACGCGCGGCCTCCTTTCGTCCTGTGCGCCATTTTCCGTTCATTTTTCCGCTTCTGGAAAGCAATCCAGTTTTTCATGGTCGGAAACGCGATGGCAAGCGCCACAATCACTGCCGTCACCAGCTTCAATCCCTGCACCGGCATGATCTTTGTATACAATACAATAGCGTAGATAAAGCGATAGATGATGGAACCAAGCACCGCGGCCACGGCTCCCTTTACGACGCTTCTTCGTCCCAGCACTGTCTCACCGATAATCAGACAGGCCAGACCGATCACCACGATACCGGTTCCGCCGTTGATATCGGCGGTGTTCTGATACTGACCTACCATGGCTCCGGAAAGAGCCGTCAGTGCATTGGCCACGCAAAGGCCTACGGTGATCGTGAAGGTCGGATTGACGGAAGAAGCACGCACCATGTCGATGTTATCGCCGGTGGCACGGATGGAAAGGCCAAGCCGGGTGCCCAGGAACAGCACCAGCAATACGCCAGCCAGAATAACCACTGCTCCGGCCAGCAGTGCCTCATACCACTGTCCGCCGATACCGGTCTGCTGGAACAGGGTGAAAATGGTGGCTGTCTTCAGAAGGCTCACATTGGCACTCCATTTCATAACCATCAGGTTGATGGTGTAAAGTCCCATATTGGTGACGATACCGGCCAGGATGGACGGCACGCCAAGTCTCGTCTGCAAAAATGCGGTCACAAAGCCGGCACAGACGCCTGCTGCCATGGCCGTCGGAATAGCCAGAAACGGATGTCCGGCTGCCGCCATGGTGACGGACACCGCAGTGCCCAGCACGAAGCAGCCATCGGTGGTCATATCGGCGATGTCCAGTACACGGAAGCTTAAGAACAGGGCCATGGGCACCAACGCGTACAGAAAGCCCAACTCCAGGGCTGTTTGTAAAATATGTAACACAGGAATCCCTCCAAAATAAAGATGGGCAGGACAGCCGCGTTTCTAAAAATCGCCGCTGTCCTGCTTTTTGTCTCTTCTTATTTTAAAATCTGTGATTAGTCTTCGCTAGTCTGAACCTCTACGACAGTTCCCAGGTCATTGAATACGGAGTGGTCGATGCCAAGAGTATCAGCTGTCTCTGTATTAACAGTGATGATGCCGCCCTCTGTTACATAGTAGTCTTCCAGACCGTCCATACCCTCTGTCATAGCGGTGTATGCCAGGTCAGCTGTCTGGGAACCAAGATCCGTGTAGTTCACGCCACAGGTAGCGAAAGCGCCGTTTCTTACGAAGGAGTCAGCTCCGGTGTAATGGGGGATGCCTGCCTTTGCCAGGTCCTCATAGATTGCCAGCTCTGCTGCCATGATAACATTGTCGGTCGGTGTGAAGATGGCGTCTACTTTATCAGCTACCAGCGCGGATGCTGCTGCGATAACCTCGTCGTTGGTATTGGCTGTTTGCTCGGTGTAGGAAATGCCGTTCTTATCCAGGTATGCCTTCGCGTCTGCAATCGGCTTGGTGGAGTTTGCTTCGGACAGGGAGTACAGAAGGCCTACATTCTTAATATCCGGGTTCTGGGCCAGCATCATTTCCATGATTTTGTTGGTATCCAGAGCGTCGCTGGTTCCGGTCACATAGTCAATGCCGGTCAGCTCTGCTGCCTCCGGATCGGAAATTGCTGCGAAGACAACCGGTGTCTGGGTGTCCTGGGCGCATACGGTCATAACCTGTGCTGCCAGAGTCGCAATCGGGATAATAGCGTCTACGCCGTCCGCAATGGCCTGGTCGCCAATCTGCTTCAGGGTCGTCTGGTCGTTCTGTCCGGAATAAATCTCGTAATTGATGGTCACATTATTATCTTTTGCAATCTGATCCAGCTCTGCTGCCACTGCATTTGCAATCTCATCCAAAGAAGCATGGTCAAGCTGCTTTACGATGGCTACGTTGTACTCTGCAGTATCGCCGGATGCTGCATCCGCCTCCGTCTCTGCTGCGGTGCTGTCTGCCGCGGCATCTGCGGAAGTATCGGCCTTGGATCCGCATCCTGCCATGGAAACTGTCAGTGCTGCCGCACAACCAAAAGCTACCAGTTTTTTCAGATTCATCTTCTTCATAATTTTGTTCTCCATTCTTTTTTAATTTAGATGGCAGATGTAACAGCCCGCCTTGCCGGAGCCGACTGTCTGGAGGAAAGTAATAAAAAACGCCTTTACCCCATATACATGGGACAAAAGCGTTGTATACTTCTGCGATACCACCCAAATTGACATTTCCTGCGAAATGTCCACTCGCTACACGTACCATCATACGTGCCCCGATGGATAACGGGTGGGGTCCCGTCAGCTTCTACTTGACCGTTTACTCGTTCAAAGCCGCCCTCCGAAGTCCATTCACCGACTGCCTCACGCTCCGTTTCCACCCTCCGGAACTCTCTGTAGATCCACATCTGTCCGCTACTACTCTTCTTCACAGGTTTCTCTGTTTGATGTTGTTTGTATTATATGCACGTTTTTCTGGTTTGTCAATAGTTTTCTAAAAATTTATTTTATTAGTTTAACTTATTAAAGTCTCTCCACTTGACATTCCCTCTTCGTCCGTCCTATATTCTACTGCCTCTTATACTCTCTCCCGAGATAATAATTCACCTTAAAAAACCCCAGCACCAGCCAGTAACACAGGTTATAATGCCCCGTCCGCATCAGCCACAGGTAAAGCTTGATCGACGCCGACAGCTTATCCATCGTATGCTTTTCCATGGCATCACGTACCATCACGTCCTCACAGATCCGCTTCACATTAGCGACCACATTCCGGCGCCCGGCCTTATAATTCCGATAAATCTCATTTTTCACCGCCAGCACAGCCAGTCCGAGAAAATCATTCCGAATCTGCGCCGTGAAATCATAGACGCCCTTAGCGTCGCTGATAGCCTGAAGCCGGCTGCTTAAAAGCTTCGCCTTCTCAATATAAGAACTGTCATACTGCCCCGTAATTGATTTGTTATTAATCCAGTAATGATAGGGATAAAAATTCTGCACCACGCATAGCTTCTTCGTATCCAGAAGCACCGGGAACGTAATCTGCAGATCCTCCCCCACCGCCACCTTGTCATCGCAGAACTGCACATTTGCCTGCAGAAGCGATCTCCGGAACAGCTTCGTCACCCGGGCAGGCTGCAATGTCCGTCCGAAAAAGTAGCCATCATTGATAAGCGTTGGAAATAAAGCCTCCAAGTCCGCCCGTCCATAGACTTCTTTTTTGAAATTCGAAATTTCATTTCTTTTCGGAATCTTCGGATCCTCAAAATCAAAGACCAGCCCGCAGACCGTCACATCCGCATCCTCCTGCTCGGCAAGTGTCAGCATCCGCTCATACATATCCGCGTCAATCCAGTCGTCGCTGTCCACGAAGCCCACGTACCGACCGGTCGCAAGCTCCAGTCCCGCTTTCCAGGCGGTCGTCAGGCCGCCGTTTGACTTATGATGCACCCGGATATTGGCGTGCTCCGCTGCATAAGCGTCACACATGGACCCGGAGTTGTCCGTGGAACCATCGTCCACTAAAATAATCTCCAGCTCCTTCACTGTCTGATTTAAAATACTGTCCACACAGCGCTCCAGATACTGCTCCACATTGTAGACCGGTACAATCACGCTTAATCTCTTACTGCTTTCCATTTTCATCCTTCACCTGATTCAGTAGTTTCCGATACAATCCCGGCCAGGTCAGAAACATCCGATAGCCAATCTCCGTCCGAAGCGGGAACTTCCCATACTTCTTCACACGCCGCAGACCTTCGCGAATCAATGTCCGTATTTCCTCCTGCTGCTTTTCACTGCCCGGAAGCTGATCCCGTAAGCCAAACCAGATATCGATACTTCCATCCGCCAGCGCCTGAAGTCCCGGCACCATCAGCTCTGTATAGCCTTTTTGTTCAAAGAAATCCAGCCGCTCCGCTACCGCCGTCACCCAGTCCATCCGTTTTGGATTGAACCCCCGGGTGATACTCACCGGCGTCACGAAATAGCCGTACAGGGAGCGATCCACATAAGCCGCTTTCTTCACCTTATCGTAGATACGGTAAGTGGTCGCCTCATCCTCATGGATTCTGCCCAGCGGATATCGGATATCCTCGAATAATTCTTTTCTGTAAAGCTTATTCCACGCTACCACAAAATAAGCTCCGTCCGGCACATAGAGATTCGCCAGCATCTCCCGGCCTGTATACACGCGCGTCTCCCCGGTTCCATGCTCCGGAATTGTCTCACCGCGCACATATTCCCAGCGGCAGACACTTAAGCTGCTGCCCGTATCCACACAGGCCTGATATAGTCGCTCCAGAAAATCTGCCGCAAGATAATCGTCCGAATCCACAAAAGCCAGCCACTGACCCTGCGCCATGTCAATGCCCGCATTACGTGCCCCGGACAGACCTGCATTTTCCTGGTGAATGACCTTCACCCGGCTGTCCTGTCTGGCATACTCGTCACACATGACCGGGCAATTATCCGGCGATCCGTCGTCCACCAGAATGATTTCCATATTCGTATAGGTCTGCTCCAGCACTGAATCCACGCACCGGCACAGATATTTTTCCACTTTATAAACAGGAATAATTACTGATATTAGATCATGCATCTTCTGCTTCCTTTTCTTCTTCCTCTGCCGCCCGTCTGGCCCGAACCAGCATGGCCCGCAGCTCGCACAGCTCATAGGTTAGCCGCTTCCAGCCCCGGCGCATGCAGAAATGAATCACCTGATAATCGAGAGCCCTAAGTGCCGCCACCTGCCCCGCTTCCCGCAGTTCCGCGTCCCGGCAATAGGCGTCTATGACTTCCAGCTTCTCCTTCTTCGTTTTCTCCGCATCGAAAGGAAGCCCCTCTACGTCGTCCAGCATATCCTGAATCAAACGGGCATTGATGACACCGCTCTCATCCGGATGCCCTGCCAGTTCCTGATAAAACTCGTTCGTCTCCCGCCAGATATGCTTTGCCAGCATCAGGCGATCCTCCCGCTTCTGCGACGAGAGACTCGCCCCGGTCTCATCCTGAATATAGTGGCAAAGCGGCGCTTTCACAATGGCGATTCCATCCGCCCGCCGCAGATAATCCAGATTAAACAGCAGGTCTTCCCCGAGACTTAAGGACTCGTCAAAACGTCCCGTCAGCTCCCGTTTATACAGCTTGTTCCAGGGCATATTCAGAAATCCTTCGCCGTAGAGCGCCAGAAAATTTTCCTCGCCGCTTTGTCCCGGCACCTCCGGAATCCGGACGATGTCCCGGCCCTGATAGTGATGATGAAAGCCGCAGATGGCGATATCGTCATTTCCGATGCCACCCAGAAGCTTCTCCACCATATCCTGTTCCACATAATCGTCGCTGTCCGCGAACAGCAGATAATCACCCTTCGCAGCCTCAATACCCACATTCCGGGCCGAGGACACGCCGCCATTTTCCTTATGAATCACCCGAATCCGGCTGTCCTCTTCCGCCAGCTTGTCACAGAGCTCCCCGGAACCGTCCGGCGAACCGTCGTCCACCAGGATCATCTCTGTGTCCTCTACCGTCTGCGCCAGCAGGCTTTCCACACAGCGTTTCAGCGTATCCTTACTTTTATACACAGGTACAATGATACTTACCATTTCAGTCCCTCCTCATACTGGAGCCTAATGCTTTACCAGTTTACTGCGCACCTTTTCCAGCACCATCTGCCGCTCACCTTTCCGCAGCACCACAAAAAAGTTCACAAGCAGCGCCAGGATTCCGGCCACGATGCCTACGCCAAACAGCTTGAGCCAGCCGTCGATGTTGATAAATAACTCAAAGGGCAGTACCACCAGGCAAATCAGGCCGATGGACACCAGACCCATCAGAATATCGCCGTAGAAGGTATACCATTTCACCTTCAGGCAGTGAGCCGCGTAAAGCGGCGTGAAAATCAGATTACGCAGGATTCCATAGACCATGCTGACGCCCACGATGGCATACATACCGAGATCCGTGGTCTCCAGCAACACAAAAACCGTTGCCACGGTCAGTACGCCGCTTCCCACAATGACCATGGAATTCACTTTTACCTTCTTGGTAATCAGAAATACATGGTACAGTACCTGAATGCTGGCGCTGACAAAGAGCGTACCCACATTCAGAAGAGCCAGAATATAGAGTTCTTTTGGGTCCTGTGTCTTGCCCACCCAGAGTCCGAAAAAGGTCTTACCGAATACCGTCAGGAACGCAATGGGGATACTGATAATAAATATCATAATGCGATCCGCGCTGGCGATAATCTCCAGCAGCTGTTCCTTATCTTCTTTTGCATAGGCAATCGTCATCTGCGGGTTAAAGACGCCCGCAATGGTTCCCATCAGATTCGAGATTACCTCCGGAATCTGGGTAGAGATAGAGATGGTCGTCATGGCCGCTGAGCTGACCATAATATTCGCGATAGAGGTATTCAATCCATCCAGCAGAAGCTGTCCCAGACGGGTCACCGAATTCCAGGCCCCCAGAGACACCAGTTCCCAGATCTTGCTCCAGCGGAAATCCCGAATCCGAATCTCCATATCCGGCAGCAGCCTTCTGGTAAAGGTCAGGTTCGCCACCGCCTGAATCACCGTGGAGCAGACTGACGCACAGCCCACGTAAAACAGATAGGGCTTAAAGCAAAGATAGCAGACCGACAGTACAGTCAGACGGGTCAGCTCTCCGAGAATCGTGGAAATGGAGCTGAGCTCCAGACGATCCTTACTGTAGGAAGCCACGCTGAACACGGAAGTAATGATGCTGATCAGGAAGTTCAAAAAGATAAAGAAGAACAGCATCTGGATATCCATCAGGCTGGCCGCTTCCGGAATCTGGAAAATTCTTCCTATATACATGACCACGAACAACGCCGGGAACATAAATACCACCGCCATCAGCACATTGGCGAAGAACACGGAAGAAAAATATTCCTCCGCTTCCTGCTGCTCGTTCCGGTGAATCCGGATAGTAATAAACCGGCTGGCCATGGTATTTAGGGCCGACACGATGATCTGGGCCGCCGACACGAATTTATTGGCGATATCCGTGAAACCATAGGCATTGGGAATCATCGACTCAATAATCGGCACCAAGATAAAGCCCAGAAGCATATTGACGCCAAAGGCCAGAAGCTGAGCCGTCATATTGATCGCTACTCGTTTTTTATTCATAAAGTTCCGTTTCCTTTTTTACAATATCAATACTGCCTTGATGAAATACATCACCGTCAGCAGCTGTCCTACAAGACCCGCATACATCAGGCCCCGCTCCGCAGACCGGTTCCAGGTAAGCCGTCCATTCCGGAGCACCAGCAGAAACGCCGGCATAAACGGAATGAAATACCGTCCCTGCACACCCTCAATGGAGATATGATCCCGTGGCGTCCAGGTAAGCAGCATGCCCGCCAGAATCAGCCCTGCACAGACCGCACAGACGCAGACAATCCACCATTTCTGCCCGGTCTTCACATACTGAGGTTCGTCCTTCGTCCGCATGCAGGACAGTACCAGAAGCAGCAGAAACAGCATGGGAATCACTTCCGAAATCTCGATTTCTACCCACCCCATCTTCTGTCCCACCAGAGACATCAGATAGAAAGCACTCTTGTCCGCAATGGTATTCGCCATGATACGCACCAGCTCCAGAGGCTGTGACAGGAAATACCCGAGGGTATAACCGGCTGTGGTGGAAGAACCGACTGTAGCCGTGGCCTCTGTAGTCGTTGCTATATAATTGACTGCCACGGTGTTCTTATTTACAAAAGCCAGCACCGGCAGCAGACACAGAGCCAGAATGCAGAAATTCCGCACCCGTTTTCCGCCGAAGCGCTCCGCCGGAATCAGCAGCGCCAGCAATGCGATAGGCAGATAGATACCGCTTTTTCCGTAGATCATCACAATACTCAAGATTCCCATGACCAGAATATCCACCGGCTTCACCGGTTCTTCCCGCCAGGTCAGAGAAATGCAGCAGCAGATATACAGGAAAATCACACCGTTAATCACCGCGTCATAGGAAAAGGATGTACACTGCTGCAGATTCATGGGCAAAATTGCCAGCAAAAACAGCGTTATCTTTCCAAAGGGCAGCTTTTTCATGCCGATATATGTCATCAGCGCGAAGAACAGAAGACTGCACCAGCGCGCCAGCAGATACATGGGCACTGTTCCCAGATGCAGAAGTCGCGCCAGCGTCATGCCAAGCACCGCCGGAAGATACAGAATCATCGGCGCTTCCGTGGTGGATGTAGCGTCCGCCTCCACCAACCGGTTGTCCCTTACGCCCCTGAAGAATCCGTCGTAAATGTTCTTATAATTCTCCAGGCTGGGCTCCGATGTAAATTCGATCTTCGTATCATCCATCCGCTTATAGCACTTATTCTCGCCCGCCGACTCGATACCAAGCAGCGTATTGGAATGCCGGTAGGTCATGTCGATATGATAGGACTCATCCGGCGTCATATAAGGCGTAATCAGGAAATTATACAGAATGCCAAGGCAGAGAATCGTAAACAGAAATACTTTCTCTATCTTGCACTTCCGCATAAAAGCCAGGTAATAAAAGCCTGCGCACACGGCCTCCGCAAACAGAAACATGGCAAAGAAATACTTTTTCAGGAACAGATTGAAATACGTATGGGCGTTCATGCTGAGCCGGACCGCGCTCTCCGCGCCGTTTACCAGCAGGGTATTCTCTTTGTAATAACCCTTTGGCGTCACAATCACTGACAGACCTGAATCCAGAAGCGTATCCGCAAAATGCAGCTTCACCTCGTAGGTATGTCCCTTGGTATCCGTCTGGGAGTTGTCAAAAATCAGGCCCATATACTGACCATCCAGCAATGTGGCCGCGTCGATATCCGCTGCGCAGAGCAGGCTTCCCTGATCCGCCAGATCGGTCGTCTCGCCGGAAGCTGCCGCCCCGGTCACATCATAGACCTCTGCGTGAATCAGCCCCTCTCCCGCAAAATTCTCGCCCAGATCCATCCGCACACCCAACCCCACCAACTGTTTTTCTTCGGTGGTATAATACTGAATCAGCTCCTGTGTATCCGCTGTCACGGGCAGCAGCTCCTGATTGTCCTTCATGACTACTTCCCGATGGGTGCTGTTCATGGCCTTTCGAATCTGTACGTCATACACATACAGGAACATAAGCGCCGTAATAAAAAGCAGCAGTCCCAGCCCCAGGAGCTTTTTATGTTTCTCATAGAAGGTCTTCAGCTTTCTCCCGAAAGCAGCCGCTTTTTTCCCAAGTCCGGAATCCCGCTTTTTTGTCGCTTTTTCCTGCTTCTTCCCGGACACCAGGAAAAACATGGCTCCCAGAATCGTCAACATCAGCGTCGTGATCAGCGGTTTCTTCACATAGTGCACCTGTGTCCGGTACACCGCATTAAAAATCAGATTATTCTCCAGGATCTGTCCATCCTCGTAGGATGTTCCGGCTGTCTCCGTCTCCGTATTCAGCCAGATATAGGGTCCGTTCTTTATACCCTTTCCGGTGATGACCACCTCGACAGCCTGTCCCACCGGCTCCTGTGTAAAGTCCACACCCCAGAAACCCTCGGCACCCAGATCCTGCAAATCATAGGAAGCGCTGGCCAGAAGCTCCCGGGTCTGCGCGTCATAGGCCCCGATATCAATCCGGCCATCCGTATAGACACCCTCGTCATCCGCCGTAAAATAAAAAGAAAGCTGGCTTAACGCCTGTGCATCTGGCAGGTATTCAAATCTCAGCTCTGTATCATCCGTTATCGTTTCTGTCTTCAGTTTTAACGAGGGCTTTCCGATACCCTCCAGCCCCCGGGATTCCAGTCTGTCATGGGGCATAGCAACAGACACGGCGAAATAGAGTATGCAGAATACTGCATACCCTATCGCCCATTTCTTCTTATTCTCCAAGACCACTCTCCACTGCTTCTACCATTGCAGCCAGCGCTTCTGTTTCATCTGCGCCCTCACAATGAAATTCAATCTCATCTCCTGATTTTACACATGCACCCAGTACGCTTAAAACACTCTTCGCATTGGCTGTTGTATTGCCAAAGGTGAAGGTTACCGCGGAGCGAAACTGCATGGCCGTCTTGCAGAGGATTCCTGCCGGACGAAGATGAAGACCTGTCGGATTTGTGATAGTTACTTTTTGACTTACCATAGATGTCAACCTCCCGTTCTTTTACTCTGTTGCCGAGTCATTTTTACTCTCCCCCGCACTGTCTCCGCTGCTATTGTCACCAGCGGTGTTATCCGGGGTACTGTTTCCCGTTGTATTGTCATTTCCGGCGTCCGAGACATTCTCCTTTTTGCTGTCTGTGCTGCCGTTTGTACTGCTGCTGTCTCCTGTAGTCTTATTGTCGTCAGCTGCTGTTCTCTTTACCAGTTTATACTGGATTTCCACATCCTGCATCAGGCTGTAGCCACCGTCCGGAAGGGTTACGTTCAGGGTTTCTGTATAATTCCCCGCTCTGGTGTGTCCCACATCCAGCGTCACTGCAATCGCCTCTGTATCCAGAGCTGCCAGTTCGCTGCTGGTTCCCATTACCACCAGTTCAATACTGCTGGTGTCGCCGAAGTCCACTTCCATTCCTGCCGGCACATTCTGTACACCGATGCGGGATACCGGGATGGTCACAGTCTTACCCTGCTTCTTCTCAATTTCCACGCTGACCGCGATCAAAGCGTCTGTCTCGTCCGCCAGTCGAATGCCATCGGGCAGATACTGGGTAATGTCGATGGTCTGCTGCTGATTCTCGGAAACACCGTCGATATTGATCGCCTCATCCGGAATCAAAATCGCTGTAATCTTACTGATTGCGTCAGAAGCTCCGGCAATCATCACTGTCTCCGGTTTATAGGAGATGGAGCTGAAGCTGTAGCCCTCTTCCGGTGTGCCCGTATGGCCTACAGACAGCGGAACTGTCTTGGTCCGCAGCATGGTGATGGCCACATCCATACCGTCGTTCTTTCCGGTATATTCCAAATAAGTGGTATCTACGGCTTCGCCGTCGCTGTTCAGCACATTCAGCTTGCCGTGAATGGTCCGGTCTGAGTTGACGCCGGTGGTCTTGATCTCTACCTCCACGCGCTTGATCTTGGCGATCACGGAAGCCGGGCCGCTGATCTGAATCAGGCTCTGCTCCGGAAGCGCGGTTCCGATCATGTAACCGTCGGCCACCTTGCCGTTCTGCTTCACCACTACGTTAAACTGCTCCGAGGATGCGTCCTCTACGCTGATAACTACGTTTTCCCGGCTCAGGTTGATGTCGGCGCTGCGGATGTTTTTATTGCTGCAGGTCACCTCGATACCTACCAGATCGTTGTATTTGATATTTTTCTGCATATCCGCCGTCGCGGTAAAGTCCGTGATATCCAACTCACGCAGAACGGATTTCTTGCCCCACACACGGATACTGATGACGTCGCTGCCGTCCTCTATCTTGTAAACCTTACCCTGATCCGTTACCACGTTCTCATTGAGCATCGTGACCTGAATCGGAGAGAAATCCCTGTATGTATAGGGATCGTCAATATTCATGACAATCAGCCAGAGCATAATGGCTCCGATCACGGAAAGGAGCTTCAGTCCCAGGTTATTTGTCAGCATTTTTTTCATGCTTCTTCACCCGTCCTTTCCATAATCTGAATCTGCCATTGTCCTGCGCCTTATCCTGGGCTGCCACAAGCTGCGCCCGGAGGTCATCCTGATTCAAATTGCGCTTAATGTCACCCTCCATGGCCACAGACACAGCTCCGGTCTCTTCCGATACCACGATGGTCAGGGAATCCGTCACCTCACTGATTCCCACAGCTGCTCTATGACGGGTTCCCAGCTCCTTACTCAGAAACAGGTTATCCGACAGCGGCAGATAACAAGTGGCTGACACAATCCGGTCACCCCTGATGATGACCGCGCCGTCATGCAGCGGCGTATTTTTTTCGAAAATATTGATCAGAAGCTGACTGGTAATCACGGAATCCAGCGTAATGCCGGTACGCTCATACTCGTTCAGCGGCGTCTTCTTCTCAATGACTATCAGCGCTCCGGTCTTGACCTTGGCCATCTCAAAGACCGCCTTTATAAGCTCATTAACGGTCTTGTCGCTGAACCTGGCTTCCGACTCCTTCGCGCTGTCAAAGCTGAATACCGAACTGATGATATTCTGCCGTCCCAGCTGCTCCAGCGCTTTACGAAGCTCCGGCTGAAATACAATAACCAGCGCGGTAATTCCCAGGCTGAAGATATTCTTGCCCAGCCATAGAATCGTGTTCAGGCGGAAGGCCCAGGCCACAAAAATGAATACCAGCAGAACCGCAAAGCCCTTCAGAAGCACCCATGCGCGGGTCTTCTTGATCCACACCATGATTTCATAGAGCAGGAAAGACAGGATAATAATATCCAGTAGATCATTCCAGTGGATGGTGTTGAACGCCACATATTGATTGATATAGTTCCACACAGAACCCTGCACTTTTTCACATCCTCTCTGCCGCCGGCCAGTTTACTGGTGTCTCGACGCGCTGCTCTTCTTTCTTCCCGATGAAACCTTTCTCTGCGGCGCTTTCTGCGCGTTGATCTTCTTTACTTTTTTCTGCGGAACCGCGATACTGATCTTGGGAACCGCTTTTACATAGTAGTAATACTCGTCATCCTCAAACTGTACATATTCGGTTCTGGAATAATCCAGACTGAATATACTGATCTGCAAAAGCAGCGCCAGCACCGCCGACAGGATCCCACCCACAATCACGCTGAGCAGCTTCGGAGACACCCCCAGGATCAGACTTCCGGTCAAAAGCACGATGGCGTCCGCCACAGCGCCCGCCACTACGGCAATGGTCCATGCATGATCCACGGACATTCTTCGAATCATGTATACAATCACTATCGTCAGGGTAAAGGCCACAACTGTCAGAATCATTTCTTTATTGTTCAGTACATTATCCAGAAGATAAGTAATCTTCTCGGTCACCGTACTGTTCTGGGCGCTGCTCAGCATGGCTGTATTCATGCCCAGATAGTGAAGCAGAAAATACACCACCGTACCACAGGCAACCGGAATCGCTGTCACCGGCGTGGAAACCAGTCCCATGGCAAGCGGAACAAAATACGGAATCTTGAACACGAAGGCCAATGGTGTCAGGATCAGCACATATCCGAACTTGGGCGCAGTGCTGAAAAAAAGCAGAAACATCACCGCGAATACCACAAGGGTAATTGCGAATACCTCCAGAGAAAGCGCGTAGGCATGCAGCAAAATCAGAATCGCCGCGAACACCGCCGTCACATTGACCGGCAGGAAGGAGCAAAGAAGCGCCAGCACCAGGGCTATCCCCGGGTTATCCAGCTTCTTCATAAAGCCCACATGACCGTTGATCAGCAGAAATGTCACCAGTGCCATGATAAACTTCAGCACCGGATATATATATATATCATATTTGCTTAAAAAAATCTTCAGTTTTTCTCTCATTTCCAGTAAGGTCTTCATTCTTCCTTCGCTCCTTCTGCCATACTTGTGCTGCCCGACGTCTCCGACTCATAAATGCCGGAAATACGCTTCAGAATGTGATTATATGCAGCCAGCTTCTTCCGGTTTTCCTGATACCGGTTATAATAAACCACATACTGGATCACCAGATAGATGCCCAGAAGCGCAAGATAGAGAAGCGCAAGCCCTTTTCCAAACGCGGCCAGATCCATCTTATGAAGGTTTGTCATCAGATATTCCATTTTATAAAAAGCCCAGAGACCCACGCACAGGCAGAATGCCACCGTGTAGGAAATCCACGCGCCGATGAGATGAATACTTAAGTAATCACCCTTGTAAAAACGGTTCATTTCCAGCGCTTTCTTTCCCTCGCCCGCCTCAAAGGAGGCCGCCTTTGTCATGAGTCTGATTTTTTCTTCATTTAACATAAATACCCCTTAACTTTTGCATACTCCTAATTGAATTCAGTATAGCATATTTAAAAGCCTCTTCCAATACAAATGCTTAAAAAATACACTTTTTCCACCCCCGCTGTCAGAAGGGCGGCTGCCGCCGCATCCAGGGTGCTGCCGGTGGTGTAGATATCGTCTATCAGTACCACTCTCTTTAATTTTACATCATTCCCACAGAGTTGAAAAGCATTTTTCAGATTCTCCCGTCTTGCGGAATCGTTTAATTCCTTCTGGGGACTGGTCTTCTTTACCCGTATGAGAAGCTTTTCTTCCACCGGAATTCCCAGCCTCTCTCCCATACGTTCTGCCACCAGCGCTGCCTGATTAAACCCGCGTTTCCGCATGCGGCTCTTATGGAGCGGCACCGGAATCAGGGCGTCCGGCTGCCAGGAACGAAGCATACGCCCATGGGCCCGCAGCAGCTCTTCTGCGTAAAAATCCGCATATTCCCTGCGGTTGTGATATTTAAACCGGCTGATGGACGCCCGCATGACTCTGTCATATAGGAAAACTGCCCTGCCCTTTTCATATCGATGCTTCCGCCGCAGACAGTCGGGGCAATATTCTGCCTCCTCTTTTGAAAGCGGCTTCCCACATTTCATACAGACCGGTTCGCGCACCGGCTGCAATACCGTCCGGCAGCTGTCACAGATAAGCTTTTCTGCCCCGCCGGTAATCTCATCACATATCGGACATCTGCGAGGATATATAAGATTTGATAGTTTCGCAAAGACCTGTGTAACGCTTCTGTTCCGTACCATTTTCAATCATTGCCTGGAAGGTGGCGGCGCTGCCCACCAGGGTCACACAGGATCTGGCACGGGTCACTGCCGTATATAAAAGGTTCCGGTTCATCAGGGGGCGGGGGCCGGAAAGCAATGGAATCACCACTGCCGGATACTCGCTTCCCTGAGACTTATGTACGGTAATGGCGTAAGCCAGCTCCAGTTCATCCAGCTGTTTAAACGGATAAGAAGCCATACGCCCTTCATCGAATTCTACGGTTACTTCCTCCGCAAAGGTATTGATGGCACGGACGATTCCCATATCGCCGTTGAATACGCCCACGCCCTTATCAATGGCAATGCCGTAGCGATTGCGGACCTCCCACTCCAGCTGGTAGTTGTTGCGGATCTGCATGACCTTGTCGCCCACCCGCAGGATGCCCTTTCCGGTTCCGCCGTCCTCCGCGGCGACGCCGTGTCCAAAGGGAATCTCCGCTTTGTCCTTATCCTCGGGATTCAGGTAACGCTGCAATACCCGGTTCAGATTGTCCACACCAAGCGCGCCCTTGCGCATGGGGGTCAGCACCTGGATATCCGAAATCTCCGCATTTACATAACGGGGCATCTTCTCCTGCACCAGAGCCAGCACCACCCGCAGAATGATGTTCGGATCCTGCCTTTGCAAAAAGAAGAAATCCCGGCTCTTATTATCCAGAGTTACCGGCTCGCCACGGTTGATCTTATGGGCATTTACAATGATATCGCTCTCCGCCGCCTGTCGGAAGATCTTAGTCAGGCGCACCACCGGAAAGGTCTCGGAACGGATCATATCCTGCAGAATACTGCCGGGTCCCACGCTGGGCAGTTGGTTCACGTCGCCCACCAGAATCAGTCTGGTTCCCGGTACCACCGCTTTTAGAAGCGCCTGCATCAGATGCAGATCCACCATAGACATCTCGTCAATGATGATCACATCCGCCTCCAGCGGATTCTCCTCATTGCGGGCGAACATGGCTCGGCCTCCAACGGCGCTCTCTGGCCCGCCGGACAGCTCCAGCATTCGGTGAATGGTCTGGGCCTGACAGCCGGTAGCCTCGGTCATCCGCTTGGCCGCGCGCCCGGTGGGCGCTGCCAGAAAGATGCTTAAGTTCTCCGCCTCGAAATAATGTATCATAGCGTTGATGGTCGTGGTTTTTCCGGTGCCGGGACCTCCGGTCAGAATCAGCAGACCGTTTCGCACTGCTTCCGCCACCGCCTCCCGCTGGTGCTCGTCCAGCGTGGTCTTCGTGGCCTTTTCTATCTTTGAAATCCGCGTGTCAATCACCGCGTCTGTCTCATCCATGGACAGATTCAGATGATACAGCATGGCTGCGATACTGAGCTCTGCGTAATAATAGGACGCCGCGTAGACAAAGGCCGTCTCCTGTCCCCGGCTGTCCGGCAGAGCTTTTCGTATAAGCTTCCGGTCGATGCTGAGATCCGACACATGGCGCTCCACGGATTCTGGCGGCACGCCCAGAAGCTCCACGGTCCGGTTCAGCAGCATCTGCTCCGGAATGCAGGTATGCCCCTCCGCCGACGCGTTCAGCAGTGTATACAGAATACCGCTGCGGATCCGGAAGTCTGAATCCTCCCGGATCCCGACGCGCTTTGCGATCTCATCCGCTGTTCGGAAGCCTACGCCCGCGATATCGTCCGCCAATCGGTACGGATTCTCCTTTATTATACGATAAATCTCCTGTCCGTACTGTTGGTAAATCTTCACAGCCAAATTCATGGAGATGCCATACTCCTGTAAAAAAACCATAGCGTCCCGAAGATCCCGTTTTTCTTCCATCTGCTCCGCGATCTCCCGGGCCTTCCGATCGCTGATACCTTTCACCTCAGACAGGCGCTCCGGCTCCCGTTCCATGATTTCGAAGGTCTTTGCGCCGAAGCGCCGCACAATCCGGGCCGCCAGCGCCGCACCCACGCCCTTTACGGCTCCGCTGGCCAGATAGCGTTCCATGGCCAGGGCGTCCTTTGGCGTCTTCACCTCAAAGCGTTCCGCCTTGAACTGCTGACCGTACATGGGATGCTCCGTATAGTCGCCCTCCAGCTCCACCAATTCTCCTTCGCCGATATAGGAAAAGACGCCGACAACCGTGATTTCATTCTCATCGGCCATCAGATTCAGCACCGAATATCCATTTTCCGCGTTTCGGTAGATAATATGTTCCACATACCCCTCAAGTTTCATACGTTTATACCTTTATGTATTTTTCGGAATCCTGCATTGCAGGATTCCCCGCCACTTCTCTGTTATATACAAATGGGCATGACAGATAAACCTCCGTCATGCCCCTCATTTGTAAAAGTATAATTTACTCGTCCCGGTTACCGGCCATGAACTCTACAAACTTACCGGTTCCGATGGCTACACACTTCATGGCGTCCTCTGCCGTCATGGTGTTAATGCCGGTTTTCTCCTCCAACAGTTCCTCTAAACCACGAAGCAGAGCGCCGCCGCCGGTCAGGACAATTCCTCTGTCCGCAATATCTGCTGCCAGCTCGGGCGGAGTCTTCTCCAGCACGCTGTGAACAGCCTCCACGATCTGCATGGTAGACTCACGAAGCGCTTCCTCACAATCCTCAGAGGTTACCTCTACGGACTTCGGAAGACCTGTCACCAGGTTACGTCCGCGGACGCTCATACGATCCACCTCCGCGCGGGGATAGCAGGTACCTACTTTGATCTTGATATCCTCTGCGGTACGCTCACCGATCAGAAGATTGTGCTTCTTACGCATATAACGGACGATAGCCTCGTCAAAGTCATCTCCCGCAATCTTCACGGAAGTGCTGACTACCGCGCCGCCCAGGGAGATAACAGCGATATCGCTGGTACCACCTCCGATATCTACGATCATATTACCGCAGGGACGGGAAATATCGATACCGGCTCCAATGGCTGCCGCGATGGGCTCCTCGATGATCATAACCTCACGGGCGCCTGCCTGATAGGTAGCGTCCTCTACAGCCTTCTTCTCTACCTCAGTTACACCGCTGGGTACACAGACTGCGATACGCGGTCTTCGAAAGGATCTCTTTCCTGTAGCCTTCTGGATGAAGTACTTCAGCATCTTCTCCGTTACGGTATAGTCAGAGATAACGCCCTGACGCAGCGGACGTACCGCTACAATATTGCCGGGGGTTCTTCCCAGCATCAGACGGGCTTCCTCGCCGATGGCGCGGATCTTATTGGTATCACGGTCAAATGCCACTACGGACGGCTCTTTTAATACGACGCCCTTTCCATTTATATATACAAGGATACTGGCTGTACCCAGGTCAATTCCGATATCTGTTCCTGCCATTTTACAGATTCCCCTTTCTCACATTTCCTTAATCTTCTATAATATCAGTCTTACACATTTTCAAGCTGTTATTCAGGCTTTGTGCAAACACCTATTTGCGTAACTTATATTATATACAAGGAATTCCAAAAAGAAAAGTGTTTTTTTTCGTCGCAGGAAAATTTAATGGTTTCTTAAGATCCTTGTAAGATCCCGTTTAGAAACAATGAGCCAGCCATTCGCACACCTGCTTTGCTTTTTCCCGCTGCTCCGGTGTAAATTCCGCTGTCTCATCATCCAGGTTCAGGTCCGCCATATCATACCGTTTCCCCTGTAACAGCTTCTCCAGCTTCGCCGGGAATTCCACGTCCAGCATATCGGAATAAATCTTAATTTCTTCCATGTGCATATTTTTCAGGCGCAGCCAGATCTCCACCTCACCCCAGTCGAAGCGCCTGCTGTAAGAGGTCTCACACTCAGGAGACTTGCCGAACTTCCAGTCCCAGGATGAATAAAGATTATAGATTTCCTGTACCTCAGCGTTTTCAAAGATAGCCGGGTTAAGCTCGGAAAAATCGCCGTAGGCTTCCACGAAGCTCTCCTTCAGGGCTGACCGCAGAGCGTCTGTGGTGATGTCCGGATTCAACGTCTTCAGGTTACATACCCGGGACTGTACAGACTTCACGCCCTTGGCCTTCATCTTCTCCTTGGACGGAGTCAGGTATCTGCCAAGCTGCGTCACATCCACATCCACCATCAGGGTTCCATGCTGAATATTGCAATGGGAATTCTTGGAAAACGCATTTCCGGAAAACTTGAACCCATCCTCGGTAATGATGTCGTTCCGTCCGGAAAACTGCGTTTCAATGCCGAATTTCCGGCAGGCTGCCTGAATCACCTTCAGCTGCTTTTCCAGATCATAGCGCTCCGGGGATGCCAGAAACGTAAAATTCAGATTGCCCAGATCATGGTACACGGCTCCACCTCCGGTAGTACGTCTGGCCAGAAAGCCTCCCTCCTCCTCCAGAAGCTGGGCCTTGCATTCCCGGATCGCGTTCTGATTCCGTCCGATGACCACCGTATGCTCGTTCTGCCAGAGATAAAGCACCACGTCGCCGGGCTCAATTTTGTCTGCCAGATATTTCTCCACGGCCAGATTTCTCCAGGGGTTCCAGGTGTAGGTCTGTACAAAATAATTATTCATGTCGCGTCTCCTCCTTGCAGGTCATTTCTCTGTTTCTTAATTTTTCTCTAATTTTCCATAGATTTCTTGACGTATTCCTTCTTATCCTATATGCTATCCCTTACAGATGATAAAGGAGTTTGTTATGAGTACGTCGTTAAATCAGCATTTCACGCCCTGGGCGCTTTTAAAATTCGCGTTTCCATCCATCATCATGATGATTTTCATGTCCCTCTACACCATTGTAGACGGCATTTATATTTCACGTTTTCTGGGAAGCAACGCCCTGTCTTCCCTCAATATCGTTTTTCCCGTAATCAATGTGGTCATTGCCATCGCCACCATGCTGGGCACCGGCGGCAACGCTATCATCAGTAAATATCTGGGAGAAGGCAGGGGCAGGGACGCCCGGGAATGCCTGACCCAGTTTACCGTCATCGGCCTGGCCGTCAGCCTGCTCCTTCTGGTGCTGACCCAGATCTTTCTGACACCCCTCTGCCGCATCCTAGGCTCCACAGACGTCCTGCTTGCGGACTGCAGGGCTTATCTGTCCGTGTCCCTGATGTTCGCGCCGGCCTGTATGCTTCAGACCCTGTTCCAGTCCTATCTGGTGACAGCCGGTATGCCTGCCCTGGGTCTTTTCCTGACTATCGGCGCCGGTATTCTGAACGCGGTTCTGGACTACGTTCTCATTCTGGTCTTCCCTATGGGAATCACAGGCGCTGCCTTGGCCACCGGTATCGGCCAGTCCGTTCCGGCCATCGCCGGGTTATTCTTTTTCCTGCTTTCCCGGAAGGGCCTTTATTTCACCCGTTTCCGTTTGCATGGGAAAGAACTTCTTATGGCCTGCTATAACGGTTCTTCCGAGATGGTCACCCAGCTTTCCAATGCAGTGATTACCTTTCTCTTCAACATTATCTTGCTGGATCTGGCCGGGGAAAACGGCGTAGCCGCCATCACGATTCTGCTCTATGGGCAGTTCTTATTTAACGGCTTTTATCTGGGCTTTTCCATCGGCATCAGTCCCATCGTGGGGTTCCAGTACGGCGCGCAGAACCGGAAGCAGCTTAGGAGCATCTATAAAACCTCGTTTCTCTTCGTGGCTGCGTCATCTGTCCTCATGACCCTGGCTGCCGTCGCCACCTCCACACTGCTGGTATCCATCTTCACCCATGACCCGGAAACCTTTGCCCTGGCTGACGCAGGCTTTCGGATTTTCGCCATTAATTTTCTGTTCAGCGGAATCAATATCACGTCCTCCGGCTTCTTTACCGCGTTGTCCAATGGAAGGGTATCCGCAATTATCTCATTCTTACGGACGCTGGTGTTTATCGTACTGTCCCTGCTGATTCTGCCCCGGTTTCTCGGGGTAACCGGAGCATGGCTTGCTATCCCGGTAGCAGAATTTCTGACTCTGGTGCTTACCCTCGGCATGCACCAAACCTATTTCAGAAAACCCGGAGAAAGAAATTATCTTCTGTAAATCGTCGTTTTTAAAAATAGGGCGTCCCTTTCTATGGGACGCCCTATTTTATTCTCTCTCTTAATCTTTTACTCGCCTTACCTCTGAATTAGACACCCAGCTTCAGCTTCCGCATTTCCTCTTCTGCTGTCATATTGGTTACCGGCTTATAATCCTTAAGCGGCATAATCTTCTCGTTGATGGCATCCAGGATCCACTCCTTCTGCGGGAAGAAGTACTTGTCGTACTCGAACGGAGGTGTAATCCAGTTCTGAGCTCCAACGATAGCGGGCGGTGCGTCCAGATAATCGAAAGCAAGTGTGGTGATGTTCTTTGCCACATCGTCCAGGAAGCTTCCTCTTGCGCATGCGTCTGAAGCCAGAACAACCTTGCCGGTCTTCTTTACAGATTCGAGAATCTTGGTGTAATCAAGCGGTACCAGGCTATGCAGATTGATAAGCTCTGCAGAGATACCGTATTTCTCTTTCAGTTCCTTCACTGCGTCATATGCACGGTACAGGGTAGCGCCTACAGTCAGAATTGTGATATCGGAACCTGTAGTGATAACGTCCACGTCACCCATGGTGATCTCGTACTCTTCCTTCGGAACACCGCCCTCATGGAACTTCTCTCCTACATCGTAGATTCTCTGGCTCTCAAAGAATACAACCGGGTCAGTTCCGTTCAGAGCTGCCTGCATCAGACCCTTTGCCTCATACGGGGTAGCCGGGAAGCAAACCTTCAGGCCCGGTACATGAGCGCACATTGCGGTCCAGTCCTGAGAATGCTGAGCGCCGTACTTGGAACCTACGGATACACGTAAGATAAGCGGCATCTTCAGGATTCCGGCACTCATAGCCTGCCATTTTGCCATCTGGTTGAAGATCTCGTCACCACAGCATCCGATAAAGTCGCCGTACATCAGCTCGATAACCGCACGGCCACCGCACATGGTATAGCCTACGCCGGTACCTACGATAGCGGACTCGGAAATCGGTGAGTTAAACAGTCTGGAGTAAGGAATCACATCGGTAAATCCTCTGTATACAGCAAATGCGCCGCCCCAGTCACGCACATCCTCGCCGTAAGCGATGAGTGTCGGATCTTCATAATATTTATTGAACATGGGCTCGAAGATAGCGTCACGGATATTGTAACGCTTCATGGAGCTTACTTCTGTACCATCAATGTAATGTGTACGAACCTTCTTCTGGATATCATTGTAACGCTTGCAGTTCTCCTTCGGTCCCATTACAGACGGCTCTCTGGTGGTATCCATGCTGCGCTGGTGTCCGTTGTTCAGCATCAGACGCTCTACGATAGCCGGATCCTTATCGAAGTCCAGATACGGAGAAGCCTCTTTGTCTGCTGCAAGGCGGCAGATGCGAGCCATTCTTTCCTTGGTCTTCGCCCAGATAGCATCGAACTCACTATCCTCAGCAATGCCTGCGTCTACGATAGCCTTGCGGAAGGTGATGATCGGATCCTGTGCCTTCCAAGCCTCGATCTCCTCTTTGGTACGGTATGCATTCTGGTCGGAGGTAGAATGTCCAAGCAGACGGTAGGTAACCACATCCAGGAATACCGGACCTTCGCCGCTCTTAACAAGCGGAAGCTTTCTTCTGTATGCGTCGATAACAGCCAGCGGGTTATAGCCGTCTACACGCTCTGCATGCAGCTGGCTCTCGGTTACGCCTGCACCCATACGTGCAAGCTCGCCGTAACCCATGGTCTCACCACAGGTCTGACCACCCATACCATAGGAGTTATTGTTGATGTTGAAGATCAGCGGCAGGCCGCCCTTTCTTCCCTCTTCCCACAGCGTACGGTACTGATCCATGGTAGCGAAGGAAAGTGCCTCCCATACGGGGCCGCGTCCCATGGAGCCGTCGCCCAGGTTGGCTACTACGACGCCGTCCTTGTCGTTACATTTCTTGAACAGGGATGCTCCTGTCGCGATGGTTGCGGAACCGCCTACCAATGCATTGTTCGGGTAGATACCAAAGGGCAGGAAGAACGCATGCATGGAGCCGCCCAGTCCCTTGTGAAAACCATTTTCACGGGCAAACAGCTCTGCCAGGGCGCCGTATACCAGGAACTCGATAGCCAGCTCTTTTACATCGCCGTCTGCTTTGCTGACAGTCTGAATGGCCTTCAGAGTCTTGCCGTCGAAGAAATTCTCCATGGTGTCCATCAGCTCTTTGTCATTCAGCTTCTGGATACAGGACAGACCTTTTGCCAGAATCTCACTGTGGCTTCTGTGGCTTCCGAAGGTGAAGTCCTCTTTGCCCAACAGATAAGCCTCGCCGACTGCGGCTGCCTCCTGTCCCAGGGACAGATGGGCCGGACCCGGATAAGTTGTCTCAACGTCCGCATATTTCGCCTGAGTCTTGATCTGGTTCAGCATATCCTCAAACTCACGGCAGATGCTCATATCGCGGTAGATACGGAGCAGATCTTCCTTGGTATAGTTGCCTTCCTCTACTTCTTCCTTTACGCTCTTTTTGTATACATTGATCGGGATGTCTTTAAATGTGATTTTTCCTTCCGCACGCATTTTGTCCGGATCTACATATAATGACTTTGGCATGTTTTTTCTCCTTTTTTAATTTGGTTAAGTTCTATATTATTCAGCACGGACGCAGTGCAAGCTCGATTCCGTGCTTCGCACTCCGTCTCGCTTGGGCTAAGCGCCCTATGCGTCTATGTGAATTCTGTTCAGGCCTTAGCAAGTAAACTTGCACGGCTTTCACAGAATTCACCTATCCGCGCACTGCTGAATAGTATCAAAATGGCAGTAGCCGAGGGCGGGGTTGGTGTCGCCCCCGGCTTGAAAGTTGGTTGGCTAAATAAAATTATTTCATCATCAGAAGTGAGAAGTTCTCAAGCGCACCGCACAGCTCTTTTACAAAGCGGGATGCCGGGGAGCCGTCGATGGCTCTGTGGTCGTAGGTCAGGCAAAGTCCCATAGCCTGATACGGCTTGATTTCTCCATTTACTTCCTTGATGCGGGTGGTGGTTCCGCACACGCCCAGGATACCTACCTGCGGCGGATTTACAATCGGGGTGAACATCTCCACGCCCAGGGAACCTACATTGGATACGGTGAAGGTGGCGCCGGAAAGCATATCCGGTGTAGCCTTGCCTTCCTGACAAAGCTTTGCGAGACGCTTTGCCTCTGTGCTTATCTCTGCCAGGCTCATCTGATCCGCATTGAAGATGGTCGGTACGAACAGTCCCTTCGGGGTATCTACTGCCATTCCCAGATGTACGTGATGATACTGACGGAGCATATTCTCCTGAGGCATGGTCGCGTTCAGATCCGGATGATGCAGAAGGATTCTGGATACCGCGAACAGTACCATATCATTCAAGGTAATGTTCGGCATGCCCATCGCTTCGCCGTTGGCCTTGATCTGCTTTCTCAGAGCCAGCAGTGCGGACGCGTCGAAGGAATGGTAATGGGTCAGCTGAGCCATGGTGCTTAAGGACTTCATCATGCCCTTCGCGGTGGCCTTTCTGACGCCGGAGAACTTCACATCTGTGTACTCTGCGTCGTCTGCTGCAGGTGCTGCCTTCGGAGCTTCTGCTGCTGTAACCGGAGCTGCAGGTGCTGCTGCAGCCGGAGCCGCTGCAGGTGCCGGCGCGTTTGCCGCATAGGTCTTCACATCTACTTCCATGACTCTTCCGTGAGCGCCGGTACCGGCTGCCGCTGTAGCGTCTACACCAAGCTCTGCAGCTGCCTTTCTGGCTCTCGGAGATACCTTAGCGTCCGGGTTAGCCGGGCCGCTTGCTGCCGGCGCTGCTGCCGGTGCGGGTGCTGCTGCCGGGACCGGAGCCGCTGCCGGGGCCGGAGCCGCTGCGGGCGCTGCCGCCGGTGCGGTGCCTTCTTTCAGACCTTCGATGCTGTCGCCCGGCTGTCCGATCGCGCAGACATTTACCAGTACAGGTACTTCGTCTCCGTCGCCGTAGAAAATCTTAAGCAGAGTTCCTGCCGCAGTGGACTCGCACTCAAAGGATGCTTTATCTGTCTCATATGTAAAGAGAACATCGCCTACATTGACCTGGTCTCCTTCTTTCTTCAGCCACTCGGTAATCACGCACTCTTCTACAGTGATTCCTGCCTTCGGCATCAGGACGCCCGTTGCCATATGCGCGCCGCCTGCGGGTGCTGCCGCCGGTGCAGGTGCTGCTGTCGGGACCGGAGCCGCTGCGGGCGCTGCCGCCGGTGCGGTGCCTTCCTTCAGACCCTCGATGCTGTCACCCGGCTGTCCGATTGCACAGACATTAACCAGTACCGGTACCTCATCGCCATCCTGATAGAAGATTTTCAGAAGCTGTCCTGCTGCTGTGGACTCACACTCGAAGGACGCCTTATCTGTCTCATATGTAAAGAGAACATCGCCTACATTGACCTGATCTTCCTCTTTCTTCAGCCACTCGGTAATCACGCACTCCTCTACAGTGATTCCTGCCTTCGGCATCAGGACGCCCTGTGCCATGTGGGCTCCGCCTGCGGGTGCTGCCGCCGGTGCAGGTGCTGCCGCGGGTGCGGGTGCTGCTGCCGGTGCGGCTTCTGCTGCCGGTGCGGATCCGCCTTCTTTAATTCCGGAAATATCGTCTCCCGGCTGTCCGATAGCACAGACATTGACCAGTACCGGTACCTCATCTCCATCCTGGTAGAAGATCTCCAGTAATTCTCCTTCTGCTGTGGACTCGCACTCAAAAGAAGCCTTGTCCGTCTCATAAGTGAAGAGAACGTCGCCTACATTTACGTGGTCGCCCTTCTTCTTCAGCCATTCCGTAATCACACATTCCTCTACGGTGATTCCCGCCTTTGGCATCAATACGCCTACTGCCATGTTTTTACCCTCCATTATAATTCCTATATAGTTCCATTTTATTGCTCACATTTTCAGGATTCTGTCTACAGAATCTGGGTTCCGCACTTTCCTGCCCGTTCCCTTATGGATGCCGGAAGCTCCCCATCCGTAATGATATAATTCACATCTTCCACATTTCCAAAGGTATAGGGGAGAATCTTTCCACACTTGGAGCTGTCCATCAGGATTACCTTCTTTCCGGCCCGCTCCACCATGAGCCGCTTGACCAGCATCTCATCCTCTTTGCCACAGGTGAAGCCGCCTTCGTCCGTATAACCGGATACTCCGATAAAGGCCAGCGCGATATTGATTCCGCTCAGCATCTGCAAAGTACTTTGCCCTGAGACTGCCTGATTCAGCCGGTTCAGCGTTCCACAGCACATATGAATCGTCGGTGCGGACAGCCTGGACAATTCAATGGCTACATTGGGGGCCGTCGTAAAAATGTTCAGATCCATGTCCGGTAGCATCTGTGCCAGGGCAATGCTTGAGGTTCCCGCGTCCATAAAAATGGCGCTTCCCGGTTCAATCAGCTTCAATGCTTTCTTCGCCATCTCGCGCTTCGCTTTCATATTGGTCTGCATCCGCGCCTCCAGCTTAGCCTCCGTAGGACTGGAACCCTGCGTCACGGCTATGGCTCCTCCCCGGGTTCGGGTTATCACACCCTCCCGCTCCAGCTTCTCCAGATCACGGTGAATGGTCATCAGACTAACCTCCGGAAAAAGAGCCCCCAACTCTTTTACGGTAACAGCGCCCTTCTCCTGGATATATTTTCCTATGGTCTCTTTTCTAAGCAGATTCATATTGATACATCCTCTTGTTAAGATTTGTTATATTACTCCCGTTCCGTATAACACATCATAACATTTTATAACATTTAAGTCAACGTATTTTTCACATTTTTCTGGGACTTGATTTTACACTCCTGTCGTGTTATACTGTCACACGTTGCAATGCCCGCTAAAACCAAGGTCGTACAGGGCTTGCCAGGCGGTCACCGCCTATAAATGTGCCGAGTGTTCGTGACCTTCCACTCGTAAAACAAAACTAAAGGAGAACTGAATATGAAAACAAACAAAGTGCAGTTTATGACCCAAGCAGCTATGATCGCTGCTATCTATGTAGTACTCTGCGTGGTGTTCCAGCCCATCAGCTACGGCCCCATCCAGACGCGTATCGCCGAGGCGCTGACGGTTCTGCCGTTCTTTACGCCGGCTGCGATTCCCGGTCTCTTCGTGGGCTGTCTCATCGCAAATGTGCTGGGCGGCGGTATTATTCTGGACGTTATCGCCGGAAGCGTGGCGACCCTTATCGCCGCATTTGCCACTTACGCCCTTCGGAACAAGAGTAAGTATCTGGCTTCTGTTCCGCCGGTGGCAGCCAACGCGCTTATCATTCCCTGGGTTCTGAAATACGGCTACGGCGAGCCTCTCCCGATTCCCTTTATGATGGGAACGGTGGCTCTCGGCGAGATTCTGACTGCCACCATCATCGGCACGATTCTGCTGCTGGTGCTGGATCGTTACCGGAGTTCTATTTTCAAGACTGCTTTATAACGCAGAATTACTTATCTGTATAAAACAACTCCATATTGAAAACACCTTAAAGAAAGCTTCCGGCAGTGGAGCTTTCTTTTTTGTATTGCAGTTTTGCCGTTTCGAAGCGTTGAAGCGTCGCATTGACGCACCGCTGCATTCTCTGCTATGATAAGTCACGAATTTATTTTTAATAGCAAGAGGGAGATTTACTATGGAGAAACGTGAAAAATTCTCATCCCGGCTGGGCTTTATCCTGATTTCAGCCGGCTGCGCCATCGGCCTGGGCAATGTATGGCGCTTTCCTTATATCACCGGTAAATACGGCGGAGCCGCTTTCGTGCTGATTTACCTGGTATTCCTTGTTATCTTAGGCATGCCGATTATGGCCATGGAGTTCGCGGTGGGCCGCGCAAGCCGCAAGTCCGCAGCCCGGAGCTTCCATGTACTGGAGCCGAAGGGCACTAAATGGCACATCGAAGGCTATATCGCCATGGCGGGCAATTACCTGCTGATGATGTTCTACACCACCGTGGGTGGCTGGATGATTTCCTATATTTTTAAGATAGCCTCCGGCTCCTTCCATGGTCTCACACCGGACGAGGTGGGCGATGTCTTCAACGGTATGCTGGCTTCCCCGGGTTCCATGACCTTCTGGATGATCGTGGCTGTGCTTCTGGCTTTCGGTATCTGCAGCATGGGCCTGCAGAACGGTGTGGAGCGTATCACAAAAGTCATGATGTCCTTCCTGCTGGTAATCCTGGTGGTTCTCTGCATCCGAAGCGTCACATTGCCGGGCGCAGGTGCAGGCCTTCGTTTCTACCTGATTCCGGATTTCAGCAGGATTGTGGAAAATGGCATCGGCGAGGTGATCTTTGCTGCCATGGGGCAGGCATTCTTCACCTTAAGTCTTGGTATTGGCGCTATGGCTATCTTCGGAAGCTATATCAGCCGCGACCGTACGTTAATGGGAGAATCTGTAAATATCTGCATTCTGGACACTGTCGTTGCGCTGATGGCCGGACTGGTTATCTTCCCGGCTTGCTTTGCTTTTGGTGTAGACCCGGGTGAGGGACCGGGACTGGTTTTCGTCACCCTGCCAAATATCTTCAACCAGATGGCAGGCGGCCGCCTCTGGGGAACCCTGTTCTTCGTATTTATGAGCTTCGCAGCCCTGTCCACCATCATTGCCGTATTTGAAAATATCATCAGCTTCGGCATTGACCTCTGGGGCTGGACCCGTAAGAAATCTGTCCTTGTAAACCTGATTCTGATTCTGGTTCTCTCCATGCCCTGCGTACTGGGCTTCAATGTATGGAGCGGCATCGCGCCCCTGGGCGCCGGAAGCACCATCCAGGATCTGGAGGACTTCATCGTCTCCAACAATCTGCTTCCCCTGGGCAGCCTTATGTATCTTTTATTCTGTACCAGCCGCTACGGCTGGGGCTGGGATAGGTTCATCGCCGAGGCAGACGCCGGCAAGGGCATCAATTTTCCGCAGTGGGCGCGGTTCTATGTAAGCTACATTCTTCCGCTGATTGTACTGTTCATCTTTGTGATGGGATACTGGCAGAAGTTCGCAGCGTAAATATTATTTATGTAATAGGGGATTCCATCGAAATTTCCTATTACATAAAATAAAAGTCCAGACAGGCCATGTGTAAACCTGTCTGGACTTTTATTTTATGCTTCTTTCTTCTCTTCGTGATACTCTTTCTCCGTATTTACGCTCCAGATATTCTTCTTGTCTTTTCTGCCGCTCAGGATGTTGTCCACGGTCTCGAAGGAAGTGGCCATGGAGTGATCCATGTTATTGTAGCGGTGCTGACCGTTACGACCTACGCAGTAGAGGTTCTCGAAGGTGTCCAGATACTTGATCAGGTCATCCATATGATCGTAGGTATCGAAGTATGCCGGATATGCCTTCTTTACACGCTCTCTGTGGGAATCCAGCACGTCCTTCTCGCTGGTGATAACGCCCATCTTTACCAGCTCGGAGATACCGAACTGTACCCACTCCTCTTCGCTCATGTTCCAGTACTTGTCGCCTTCGCTGCAGAAGTACTCCAGACCAATCCATACCTTATGATCCGGATCGGATACCAGATACGGGGACCAGTTATTGAATACCTGGATACGACCCAGCTTTACACCCACATCCTGAACATAAATCCAGCAGTCCGGAACGATATTGTTCAGGGTCTTCAGCTTGGTCTCGTTCTTCAGGTTCAGCTTGTCCACCAGAAGTCCTACAGTCACGAAATCACGGTAGGGCAGTCCCGCCGCAATCTTGCTCATATCTTCCGGCACGTCGTTCATGCCGCCTACCAGATCCTTCACCGGCATGGAGGAAATAAATACGTCACCCTCGATAGTGTACTCCTCTCCGTTCTGTACATAAGACAGGCTCTGCACGCGGCCATCTGCGGTGTGCAGTCTGGTCACCTTGCAGCCCTTGCGGATCTCGCCGCCCATCTTCTCTACCTCGGCTGCCGCGGTCTCCCACAGCTGGCCCGGGCCGTACTTCGGATAATTGAACTCCTCAATCAGAGAAGTCTGTACCTGATGCTTGTCCTGCTTCTGAGGCAGCAGCTTCTGGAAATTATCCTTCAGAATGCCCATGATAGACAAGCCCTTGGTACGCTGCGCACCCCAGGAAGCATCGATCTCGCTGGGATGACGTCCCCACAGCTTCTCAGTGTAACCCTCGAAAAACATGGAATACAGCTTCTTACCGAAGCAGTTGATATAGAAATTCTCCAGAGAGTCCTCCGGCTTCTTGGCTACGGCTGCCTTCAGGTAACTGAAGCCTGCTACCATGGTAGTGGCAAAGCCCATGTTCTTAATGGTCCGCGCGTTCATCTTAACCGGATAATCGAAGAACTTCTTCTGATAATAAATGCGGGATACACGGTTACGTGTCAGCATAACCCGGTCTTCCTTCTCCGGATCCGGTCCGCCCGCCTTCAGCGGAATCGTACGTCCCAGCACCTTATCGTCGTAGGACGGCGCGCCCTGCTGCGGCATAATCTCGTCCCACCACGCGGTTACACGGTCATCCTTGGAAAAGAAACGATGGCCGCCGATATCCATACGGTTACCGTTGTAACGCACTGTTCGCGAGATACCGCCGATCTCCTGGCTCTCCTCAAGAATCAGCACCTCGTACTCGTCAGATTTCTTCAATAATTCATATGCAGCCGTCACACCTGCCGGTCCGGCTCCTATAATCACTGCTTTCTTCATGTAAAGCTCCTTTTTCTTCCCGTTTATTCTCCATGGGCAGATCAGCCCATATTTCTTATATTGTACACGATCTGTCCGTATCCGTCAATCGTATCAATTTCTGAAAATTATATTAGCTGATTTTAGGCATTTCTACTCTTGAACCCGATTTTTCCCGATGCTATACTGGTACCATAAAAATGAGATTTCAAAACGCAGGAGAAAGGCAGGAGAACAGGCCATGTACTATTTTATTGTGAATCCCGGTTCCCGTTCCGGCAATGGAAAATACGTATGGCAGAAGGCGGAACGCATACTGGATCAGGAGGATGTGGAATACCGGGTATATTTCACCGCCTACCGGACTCATGCTACCGAACTGGCTGCTGAAATCACTGCGCGGACGGAACGCCTGACACTGATTGCCGTGGGCGGAGACGGAACAGTCAACGAAGTAATAAATGGCATCCGGGATTTTTCCCGTGTAACCCTCGGCTACATCCCCACCGGTTCCAGCAATGATTTTGCCCGGTGTATGGGGCTGCCAACCGACACCGAAGCTGCGGTTCAGAATATCCTGCATCCCACACACTTCGACAAGATCGACCTGGGGCTGATGGAGCTTGGCGGACAGAAGCGCTATTTTGCCGTAAGCTGCGGCTGTGGCTTTGACGCTGCAGTCTGTCATGAGGCGCTGCATTCCCGGATAAAAAATCTCCTGAACAGACTGCATCTGGGAAAGCTTACCTACGTCGGCATCGCGCTGAAGCAGTTGGTTTTATGTAAACCAGGTTCCGCCACCATAACTCTGAGCAACGGAAAGTCGAAAACTTATTCGAAGGCCTATTTCGTATCCGGCATGAACTGCCACTGCGAGGGCGGCGGACTGAAGCTGGCTCCTCATGCGGATATCCACGACGGATTTCTTGATATCTTTGTGGTCAACCGTCTCGGAAAGCTTCTGATCGCCCTGATGCTTCCGACTGCTTATGCGGGTTTCCACACTATTTTCCCGGGCGTCCATATCTTCCGGGCCAGGAGCGCGGAAGTGGCTGTCACCGGCACGCTGCCGCTCCATACGGACGGCGAAACCTGCCTTATGGAAGACACTGTAAAAATGGCCTGCTGCCCCCAGATCCTGACCTTGATTGCAGCCGGAAAGAACGCATAATTCTGATTTTATTTACATAACATTACTTTGCGGAACGCTTTTGTATATTATGGAAAATGTCCTGTAAAATGTGATTTTTTTCTTAAAAAATTATGAACCTGATTGAACCGGAAATAGCTTTGTGCTATACTGCGATTCAGAAATGAACAGCCCCGTTTTTCACAGGGTTTCTGATAAATTTTATTGTTCATAGAAGGAGGTTGACAGCATGAAAGCATTTTTCCAGAAATATAAGCACGCCTGGGTTCTGCTTTACGGCTTTATCTATCTGCCCTGGTTTTTCTGGCTGGAAAGCCGGGCCAACCAGCCCTACCATGTGATTCATGTATGGCTGGACGATAAGATTCCTTTCGTGGAATATTTCATTGTGCCCTATCTGCTGTGGTTTGTATACATTGCCGCCGTATTCCTGTATCTGTTCTTCAAGGGAACGAAAAAAGAGTTTTACCGCTACTGTTTCTTCCTGTTTACCGGAATGACACTGTTTCTGGTAATCTCCACCATCTATCCGAACGGACACCTGCTGCGGCCCACCGAGCTTCCACGGCACAATATCTTCACCTTTGCGGTGCAGATTCTGTACCAGGCGGATACCCCGACGAACATTTTCCCGAGTATCCATGTATTCAATTCCATTGCAGCCCACCGGGCTGTGGTGAATAACCCGAAGCTTGGCCGCAATCGCCTGATTTACGGCGGCTCCTTGGTACTCATGCTTTCCATTATCCTGGCTACCATGTTCCTGAAGCAGCACTCGGCCCTGGACGTGATGGCGGGTATCGTGCTGGGCACCCTGATGGATCAGATCGTGTACCGCATGGAGTTCTCGTTCTCCAGGGAACGGATTTCCAAGCGCAGAAGACAGACGGTTATCTGAGAAAGAAGTTTGTGAAAACAAGCCCGGCTGGCAAATCAGCGTTTTCTGATTTGCCAGCCGGAGTTTTGTTCTCTATTCTAATTCAGCACCATTTGTCTCAATCACTTTTTTATACCAGTAGAAGGAATCCTTTCGATAGCGCTTAAAGGTACCATTACCTTCGTCGTCTGCGTCCACATATACGAAGCCATAGCGTTTCTTCATCTCTCCGGTGGATACGCTGACCAGATCGATCCAGCCCCAGGCGGTGTAGCCGATCAGCTCTACACCATCGTCGATGGCTTTTTCCATTTCCCTGATATGATCACGGATGTAAGCGATTCTGTAAGGATCGTGAACCGTTCCATCAGAATTCAATCAATTTCAACCTGTGAAAAATCTCAGCCAGCCTGCGGTTGCGCGGCTGTGATATTCCATTTCGTATATCCTCTGCAGATAACCCAGGTAGCAAGCCTCCGATAGAAATGAACTCCATGCAAGAATCATTGACATTGATAATGATACTACCGCTGTAGCCGTAATCACGATGAACCAGCGCATTCAGCAAAGCTTCCCGCAAGGCGGCTTCCGGATAATTCTGCTGTTCCACTCTCTCCAGTCCCTTGAATGTGGCAGTTGTGCGATTACAGAGCGTCAGATAAGAGAAACTATCCTCCAACTGCTTAAAAATGGAACCGTCAAACTCTTTTGCGTCCTTAAAGGTCAGTTCCTGTACCAGGGCACGCATTTTCTCAAATACATCCCCATCCGTATTCGCAAATGCAACAACCTCTTTAATACCCATTTTTTCACTTTTTTCAATTACTATATGTGAAAATTCACTCATATTCACTTTCCATCATGAAAAAACGTCCCCGTTTCCTGTGCCCATACAGGTTTTGAAACGCAAAATAAGCTGATAAGAGGAATAACCCGTCTTATCAGCTTATTTTCACTTCTATATAATCTTTCCAAGCAGCAGACTGTATATTTCTGTCATCAGTGGAATCGTAATAATACACCACAGAGTTGTGGCTATATTGATGGAACTGGCATATGCAGCGTCTTTATCATATGCCAGTGTCATCTGTGTGATTGTGGAACAAACCGGAGTTGCTGTGGCAAGAAAACTGATAAATAAAATTTTCCCTGCATTTTCCATAATTCCCGTAATACCGGATACCCGAAACGCTATTAAAATCAGCAGAGGGCATACCAGCAGCCTTAGAAATGCAATCAGATAGATTCTCCTGTCCAGAATTATTTTTTTCAAATTCATCTCTGTTATCAGCATTCCTATCACGACCATGCTGACAGGTGCCATCATGGTACCCACGCTATCCAGACATTCTGTAATTACTTCCGGCAAATAAATCTGAAACGCCATCAGTCCGATTCCCACACCGATTGCTATCATATTGATATTTAACAGAATGGTCTTCCAGTCTGCTTTTCCTTCTTCACATACCAGTGCTTTTCCGTGGGACCATAGAAGGAGCAGCTGTACTGCAATATACGCACTTGTGTATAATACCCATTCATCACCAAAGATAGCAATAACAATCGGGATAATCATATTTCCTGCATTGGAATACATGACAGAAGCTTTTTCTATACCACTCAAGCGCAATGGTTTTCCAATCAGGGTAACAAATAAAAACAACAGAAGATGGATGATACCTGCGGCTGTAAACGCCAGCAGCAACCCCTGCAGCATTGCCTGATCCATTTTTATCTGGAAGGCTTTCACAATGACGCATGGAACCACAACGTAAATAAGAAGTTTTGACAGAACAGCACTGTCCGAAGCCTTCAAAATTTTCATTTTTACGAGCAGATATCCCAACAGCATCATCATAAAATATTTCAGTATTTCTCTGAACAGCATCATAGAAATCATAATTTTCTATCCTTTTAATTCCCGATAGGTAATCAATTCGATCTGATTTTCACGAATATAGCCCATCACCTTTTTGCTCAGCGCGGCATCCAGATCAACCACCCGCCGCAGCGTCAGGGAAGAAACCCGGAATAAATCCGCATCCACATAACCGCAATGGAACACATAGTATGCTGTCTCATCTTCTTCCACAGAGGGAAGCCCCCGCTCCAGAAGATTCTGCTCTACCGGCGGAGCCAGCTGTGCCTCAAGCCCCAATCCTTTCTGATTCATGATGGCTCCCGGAATCTCTTTGCATATCTTTCCGTTCAGCAGATCCATCGTATGATAGATGCCGTATTTCGCAGCTACCTCTCTGGCCGCCCGGTCTGTATTGGGCGTTATCAGGGAATGTGGGTGCAGATATTCCGGCATCCTGCCGGTCAGCTCTTGAAAGCATTTTACCTGATTTTCTGTCTCCAGAAGAATCTCCTCATAGGGATAGGGATCTTCTTCAAAATAAGATACCAGTCCTTCCATTTTTACCAGCTCGTTTCGCCGGTTCTGCTCTCCGGAGGAATAAAAAGAACCGTCTTCCTTTATCAGATGGGGAATCTGTGCCGGATCGGATACTGGTTTTCCTGCCACATAATTAATATCCACACCCAGGCACACATCCACGTTTTTTATTTTTTCAGCTGCCCATGCAGAGCAGTCCATGTTGGTAAACAATCCGGTATTGCGGATAATTCCTTCCTGAATTCCTCTTAAAATTCCTTCACTTACTGCTCTTGTGATTCCATAGTCATCACTTTGAAATAAGATTCGTTTCATTTAATTGCCTCTTTTTTCATTTTCTTCAATCTTAAACACCATACACAGTACAAAGGTTACCCCAAAAGCAATCACGCTTGCTATGATTCCCTGAGGAAGGCTGTATGCCCGCTCTCCGGCAAAGCCAAGGCTTACCAGCACATTTCCCACACCAACAAAGTAAACTGCAACCTTCATAATTCCGGCATACAGGCCTCCCACGAAACCACCTGCCATCATATAGAGAATTGCCTTTTTGTTCTGCAAAATAATTCCAAACAGAGTCGGCTCACTGATACCGCCCAGAAACAGTGTAATAAAACTGCTGGTGGCATAGGCTTTCTTTTCCGCCGTCTTTGCCAAAATCAGATAAGCCAGTCCGATGGCAATCATCGGATAATTGGAAATGAATGCACCTACCAGAATACTGTCATCACAGCCAACAGCTGCAATATAAGTCAGTGCAACGGCAATCAGAGCCTGATGCATACCAGTTGCAATCAGCAGCGGCCACAGAGCTGCAACAATTGCTACACTCACCGGTCCTGCAAATCCATGGAGCGCAACAATGCCATTTGCAATTTCCTTGCCAAGAACAGAGCCTACCGGACCCAGTACACAAAGAGCAATCGGAAGCATGATCAGAGTCAGAAGCAGCGGGAACAGTAACGCACGCAGACTCTTCGGGATAATTTTATTCAATCCCTTCTCCACATAGGACATGGCCCAGGTGATCAGAAGCATGGAGATAAAATTAGAAGAGTATGTTGTCAGTGTCATGGGAATGCCATATACATGGAAGGGCTCCCCTGCCTGTGCGATCTCAATCAGGGTCGGATGCAGCAAAATACCCGCTAGAAACAGTGCCATCGGGATATTGGCATGAAACTTCTTTGCCGCACCGTAAGCCACGTAAAATGGAAAGAAGTAGAAGCCTGCATCACCGACAAAGGTCAGAAGCCGGATAAACTCACTGCTTTCCGGTAAAAGTCCCAGCATGCTGGGTCCTACCACTGCCACAATCAGCTTCATCAGACCTGCTGCGGTAAAAATCGGAATCATCGGCGCCACACAGGCTCCAATAGCATCCATCACATTGTCCAGGATTTTCTTCGGTGTTAATTTATCTTTTTCCAGATTTTTTGCCTCATCTGCATTTTCGTCCAGACGCTTCACCGTATCAAAGCCGCCCTGTTCGCAGAACTCCTTATACACATGCTCCACATCCGGTCCGATAATAATCTGGTACTGGGTTCCGACCGTTTTGGTTCCCACAATTCCGCTGATGCCACAGACTGCGCCATCATCTACCAGCCCTCTGTCCTTCGGTGTCACACGAAGTCTGGTCATACAGTATGTAACGCTGGAGATATTATCTTTTCCTCCCACATGCTGCAGAATCTGTTCTGCTGTTTCTTTGTAATTCATTTACACTTTCTCCTTCTCATTTAATTTATCTCAAAAAGGCAGTCCGCGCGTCCTCTGCTCTTTTTTCAATCTTTTTTTATACAAAAACCCGCACCAAAAGCTCCGAACTTCTTTCCAAAGTCCTTTCTTTTGATACGGGTTATGCCCAACAAATTGGTTACAGTCCCTCACGGTCACATAATCTGTTCACGTGTAGCATCAGGTATAATTTTTCTTCTTCGTTCAGGGGATAGCCCTGTTCTTTTAATAATACGGCAATGCCGTCGACACAGCGGTTAATCTCCGGAATTTCGGATTTCACCGTCTTATAAAGCTGCAGGTTCTCATCCGATACCTGCTGTCCCTCTTTTGCCCTACGGAGCAGATATTCCATATGAGACACGAACCGGGAATAACTGAACGCCTTCCGGTCAATTTTCATAGAAAAACTCTTTTCAATAAACGCTGCAATCTGCTCTATCAGCTCATCTTTATTCTCGCCGACTGTCTCAGATACCAGTTCGGAATTGATGATATTTAATGCAATTCCCGTCAGCTCCGATTCCGGAAGCTCAATCCCCAGCTTTCTTTTGATCTGCCAGACCGCGTATTCCGCAATTTCCATTTCCTTCGGGTACAGGAGCCGAATGTCGTAATAAATTGGCATTTTTATCTGCAGGTTTTTCTGCATCCGCTCGATGGCGAAGTCCAGATGATCTGCCAGGATAAAGCGGAGATTCGGATTCAGTTTATCGCCGATTTTCATTTCCGCGTACTGGCAAATATCCGCCGATACGTTCAGGATATCTTCAGATACCGTGTTAATCAGGCTTACGTCCTGCTCTTTGGTATCGTAGTAAGTCCGGGTAATCAACGATAAATCGTTAAGTTCCCTGGGCATTTTCTGAAATCCAATGCCCTTGCCTTCCACAATAATCTGCTCACCACGGGAATCCAACGCCAGAGCGAAATTATTATTGATCTTTTTCAGCAGTTTCATTTCCTACTCTGCCCCTTCGAGTACCGGTACCGTCTCATCCACCGTCTTATTCAGTGCCGGCTTGCTTATCTCTTTCCCATTCGTTACAATGACCATGGTTGACATATCATATTTTTCCTTCAAAGCTTCCAGATCAAACCGGACAATCGGAGTTCCTTTTTTCACGTGTTCTCCAGCCTTCTTCAGAATCTCAAAGCCCTTTCCGTTTTCATTCACGGTATCAATTCCGATATGAAGCAGAAGCTCCAGGCCGTTATCCGCCTCCATGCCGAAAGCATGTCCGGTCTCAAATATCATGGTCAGTTTGCCATCCGCCGGAGCCTTGATGACGCTCTCCTCCGGGATAACAGCCACGCCGTCTCCCATAATTTTAGAGGAAAAGCCCTCGTCGTTTACCTCTGTAATATCGATACATTTACCCTTGACCGGTGCGTACACCGCCGGATCTGTCTTTTTCTTAAAAAATCCAAACATGGTTTTCTGTCCTTTCTCTCTGTCAGTTTTGAATTTTAGGCATAAAAAAACGAACGCATACCAAATTCTATTTTCTGGTTATGCCTCCGTGAGAGTAACAGTCCAAATCGCTATATTTATCTGACGCATTTATCCTAACTCATATTTTTCAAAAATGCAATACTGCAAATCAAACAAAATATTCGATATATTTTTGTGTACTCTGCTGATTTTAACAAAACCGCGTATCCGCTATACACCAGTGTATGCAGACAGCTCAAATTAGAAAATCCTGTATAGCAGGATTCTTTGCCTGCGGCGGGCCGCCTGAACGGCCTACTGCTTCTCCGCCGCAGTGCAATACCTTTTTTCTAGTTAAATCCCACAAACTTATTCGCAATCTTATAAGCCACTTCCGATATCTTCCGGCCTGTTCTGCCCGGCAGGTTCATAGTACGGCCCAGGACGCCCCATTTGAGCTCATAGTAGGTCTTCGGGTCTTTCTTTTTCAGGTACTTCCAGAGCTCGTACTTCTTCTCCAGGTTCTCCTCGGTACCGGAACGAATGGCAATAATCGAAGATACCACCATGATGATCTCCAAGTAATTCTTCATATAGTGGCGCAGCTTCCGGTTGGGAACCTGACGCACATCGGAGAGCTTGTAGTCGTCGATCATGATGCGGTTGACCTTCAGCTGCTGGTCGATGCGGCCAATCATAACGCTCTCGTTGACAGACTGATCACTGCGGCCAATGAAATAGCGGTAAAAGTTCACATCCAGATAGTACAGATACTTCACATGGGGCAACGGATGGTACACAAAGATGTTATCCACATAGAAGGTGTGCTTTGGCAGATCCAGTCCACATTCCCGGAGCAGCTTGGTGCGATAAATAACCGAATGCATCAGAATATACTGCCCCTTGTGCAGGAATTTCACATCATCCCAGGTAAAGACCTGATCCTGGGGAAACGCAGAGCGGTAGCTCATGACTTTTTTATGCTTTGCGCCCTCTTTTTCATAGACGAAATTACTGATAAGCATATCCACCATAGGCTTCGCTCCGGCCAGCTTCTCCAGAGTCTTTAAGATTTCCTTGTAAGCGGAAATAGATACCCAGTCATCGCTGTCTACCACCTTGAAGTAAAGACCGGTGGCGTTGCGAAGGCCTGCGTTGACTGCCTCACCGTGACCGCCGTTTTCCTGATGAACCGCCTTCACGATGGTCGGATATTTTTCAGCATATTCGTCGGCAATGGCCGCGGTGCCGTCCCTGGAACCGTCGTCCACGATGATAATCTCCACTTCCTCGCCGCCTGCCAGCAGGGAATGAATACAGTTACGCATATAAGCCTCGGAATTGTAACAGGGAATTGCTACGGATAAAAGTTTCATGCTTCCTCCTTTTTACGCCAGAGAGCGGGCAAGGGCGATGGCCTTTGCCGCCATGGCGTCGATATTGTAGTATTTGTACTCTGCGAGTCTGCCCAGAAGGTGGAAATCCGGTATCTGCGCCGCCAGATCCGCATACTTTCGGTACAATGCGTTATTTTCCTCATTCATGATGGCGTAGTAGGGAATCTCGCCCTCTGCGCCGGTATAAGCGAAGGGATATTCCTTCACAATCGTAGTGCTGTCGGCCTTCTGACCGGTCAGATATTTGAACTCGGTGATACGGGTGTAATCCTCGCTGACCGTGTAGTTCACCACGCTGTGCCCCTGGTAATCGGGCTTGTCATAGTGTTCAAAATCAAAGCGCAGAGTCCGGTACGGCAGCCGTCCGAAGCGGCAGTCGAAGAGCTCGTCCACCGGGCCGGTATAAATAACTGTGCCATGGAACTCCTGACCTTCCAGCAGTACCTTGCCCTCCTTTTCGGAAATGACCAGTGCGTCCTTCGCGTTGGTATTGGTGCGGATCTCAATGTTCGGGTGAGCCAGCATTTTCTCAAACATGGGCGTAAAACCATCCCTGGGCATACCCTGATATTTGTCCCCGAAATACCGGTTATCATAGGAAATGACCACCGGAACGCGGCCAGTGACTGCCGGGTCGATCTCCTCCGGGGTCTGACCCCACTGCTTCATGGTGTAGCGCAGGAAAACATTTTCATAAACGTAGTCCGCAATGGCACGCAGGTCCTCGTCCTGCTGCTCCCGCAGCTTCAGAATCGGCACCCGCGCGCCGAAGCCGAAGGTATCCACCAGCTTTTTCTCCAATACTGCGGCTTTTTCCTCGCCGTAGACCATTTTCAGGGTATTCAGGTTGAAGGGAACCGGCAGAAGCTTGTCGCCCACCCGGGCTACTACCTCGTGGCCGAAGGCGTACCAGTCGGTGAAACGGGACAGCCACTTATAGACCTCCTCGTTGCCGGTGTGGAAAATGTGCGGGCCGTACCAGTGTACCAGGATGCCGTACTCGTCCTTCCCGTCGTAGCAGTTGCCGCCGATATGGTGTTTCTTTTCCAGTACCAGAACCTTTTTGCCCTGCTCCTCTGCCAGGACTCTGGCAGCGGCAGCGCCGGCGATTCCGGAACCGATGATGATGCAGTCGTACATAGTAAAACTTTCCTCCATAAAACCTTAGTATCTATGCTTAAAATATTCCGTGTAGGCCGCGAAAGCCGCCGGAACTGAATAAGTCTCTTCCATCTGCTGTTTTTCCACGAAGAACAGCTTTCCCGGGGAATCGTGGCTGTCCGAAGCGTCATTTTCCTGCTGCTCCGGCTCCTCTACCTTCACCACATATCCGGCCATATGCCATTCAATGTGGCTGAAGATATGCTTTGCCGCCGGAAGCGCCTGGATTCGGATGGCGGACAGCCCTTCCGCTTTCACATAATCCAGCACCTGCTCCGAGTTCAGATGGCCTTCCAGGTTCGGCAGTTCATATAAGCCCGCCAGAAGCCCTTTCGCTGGCCGTTTGCGGAGGGCAGCCTGATTGTCCGACACCAGTACCAGAACGGTCTTATCTTCGATTCTGCGGCTTTTGGGCGGAGTTTTCTTCGGAAGCTCTGTCTCCACGCCGTCCCTGTGGGCCTGACACAACGCTGCCAGCGGACATTCCCCGCATTTGGGTGCGCCGTTTGGGACGCAGACGATGGCTCCCAGCTCAATCAGGGACTGGCTGAAATCTCCGGACCGGTCCGCCGGGATTACTGCCTTCACTTCCTGCTCAAAGCGCCGTTTCACCGACTGCTTCAGGATATCGTCATAGCTTTTCTCAATCCGGGAAAGCACCCGCAGCACATTGCCGTCCACAGCCGGATAGGGCAGGCCGAAGGCAATGGACGCGATGGCCCCCGCCGTATAGCTTCCGACGCCCGGCAGCTCCAGAATCGCGTCAAAATCCGCGGGCATCTGACCGTCGTATTCCGCCACCAGCTTCTGCGCCGCCTTCTGCATATTCCGGACGCGGTTATAATATCCTAACCCTTCCCATAGCTTCAGGATGACGTCCTCGGGAGCCTCCGCCAGATCACGGATGGTGGGAAGCGCCGTCATAAAGCGCTCAAAATAGGGCTTTACCGCCTCCACTCTCGTCTGCTGCAGCATGATTTCCGATACCCAGACCCGATAGGGAGCCGGGTGCTCCCGCCAGGGAAGAACCCGGGCGTGGGCGTCATACCAGGACAGGAGCGGCTGCACGATAGCGGCCAACTGGCTGTCGCCCACTGCTGTAACATCCGATTTTTTCTGCTGTTCCTCTTTTTTTGTATTGCAGTCTACATTCAAATCTTTCTTCAAAAATAAACCTCTATTTTCTACTAAAAATAACTTTAAATTTTTTACTTAAAGACAAACTTCGATTTCCTTGTCTATCTTTAACTCCTCCGGCTTCACCAGGCAGTCATAAGCCAGCACCTTCACGCCCGCCTTCGCTGCTCTCCGCAGCGCCTCTCCAAAGGCCGGATGAGTCCGGTCGTTGGGCTCCAGCCGCGTGACGCCCTTCATCTGTATCACGAAGCAGACATACGCATCATATCCGTCCTCGACACAGCGCATCAGCTCCTCCATATGCTTCACGCCCCGCTCGGTGGGCGCGTCCGGAAAACGGGCCACGCCGTTCTCCTCCAGAGTCACGCCCTTGACCTCCATAAAGGCTTTGCGGCCCTCATATTCCAGATAGAAGTCAAAGCGGGAATTCCCATACTTGCACTCGGGCCTCACAAAGATGTCTGTCATGCCCAGTCCGCCTGCCTTCAGCCATTCCGCCACCACCTTGTTGGGAGCCTGGGAATCCATATTCACCCACTGCTTACCTTTTTTCACGGAAACCAGGTCGAGCGCCGTCTTCCGGGCCGGGTTATCGATGCGCTGCACATACAGCTCCGCGCCGGGAATCAGCAGCTCCTTACAGCGGCCCGTGTTTTTCACATGGCAGATCTCCTGCTGGCCGTTCTGCTCCACGTAAGCCACAAACCGATTGGACCGGGAGACGAAGCGGGCAGGCTCCATATGTTCGTATTTCATTTCTTACCTCTGCTGTTGCTGTTCCCGCTCTTCCTTCCAAATTTTCTGTCGAAAAAAGTAACTCAGAACAGCAACTGTTTTTATTCTAGCGATATATTTTTAATATGTCATAGAATCTTTCTTAATATTTTGTAAATTACCCTGTTTTTTTATCATCTATCTCGCCTGCTGCATCCTTAAAAATATATATTTTGCGAGACTGTTTTGGCATTAATGCACACAGGTATATCCGTTCTCAGCGTCAAAACCCACCGCCGTCACCAGACTCTCGGTGAAATGGTCATACACCAGCACATTGATACCATTAAGCGTTTTTAACTCACTCTCACCACTATACACGACAGACTGATTTCCCCCGCTGACCTTCACTTCCAGATCGGAAGCCGCAAACTCCAGCACACAGGAACCATCCGCTCCGCCAGGCAACACGGTTCCGCCGTCCAGGCCACCGATAAAGACGCCACCCTGTTCCAGCACCTCCTCCGGCACGCCAAGCTCCGAGAGCACCTCGCCGATGGGCTGCTCTCCATTGTCATAAGCGCCGGTCAGACCAATCACATAGGTATAGGTTCCCTCATTTTCCGAAAGTAGCTGCAGGAAATCATACCAGCCTTCCTCCTCTGTCAGCATCTGGTTTGCGTCCTTCTGCTTCCAGTCGGCCGCATTTTCCTCCCAACTGGCATAAGTTTCATCGCCCCGATGATCGGCCAGATCATAGTTTGACGCCAGCCACCCAGCCAGATAACGGCTCAGCTTCCCGGTTCCCCGATAATTCAGATGGGAAGCCTCAGCCATATCCGTCTGCGGATCCAGCCCCAGTTCATCATACATCCGATTGAAATCCAGAAACGGAATGCCCTCCTCCGCCGCGATTTCCCCGCATCGGTTAAAAATCATCTGCTCGCTCTCGATGATGCCCTGATAAGGGGAAATCATAAACACCAACGGAATGTCCTCTTCTTTTGCCATTGCAATAATTTTTCGCAGATACTCCTCGGATTTTGGAGCCAAATCGCTGCTTTCGGTCACACCACTCATATCTGCCATGGAGTCATAGGCTTTCGTCACATACAGCGGATAATACCCCTTGGAAGCTTTCCCATGGGGATCGCCCCGATACGCTGCGAAATCCGCCCGGGAAAGCTCCGTATACCGGGAATGGTACACCGGATAGCCCAGCACATAGGGAATCAGATTGTCCGGCGTGCTCACCCGGATAGCTTCCATCTTATCCTTCGAAAATTTCATGCCGAAGGTGTTCGTCACGGTCCGGGCCTCCTCGATGTAGTCCCGGCTCTCGATGGCCCGCACCAGCTCCACCACCATGACCTTAGGTGTCTGATATTTCAGGCTCTCCTTCATGTAATAGTAGGTGTTCCAGAGAGGCTGCAGGCTGCCCGCCAGATCGTAGGAAGAGATGCCCTCCTCCTCCCAGAGCACCGCCGGGTTGATATCGGAATAGGTATGGCTGCTGCCGTAGAACATGACGTCGATGCTCCCGGGCTCCTGCTCATAAAAGAGCTCCATAGGCACGATGCCGTCCTCCTGCTTGAGACGGAACGCATCGTTCAGCTTCCACAGAAGACCCGCCGCCAGTGCCAGAAATACAACCATACCGATTAGTTTCTTTTTCATGTAATTCTCCTAAAACTGGAAATAGATAAACTGCTGGGCGTCATATCCCGGCCCGTAGATACCGAAGATGGCTACCGCCGCAATCAGCGCCAGCAGCACACCCCAACGGAACCAGAGATTCTGCTTTGCCAAATAAACATCCAACTGCTGCTTTTTGAAGTATCGAACCAAATCCACCAGCAGTAAAATCAGAAGACCAACGAACAATACATTCATTTCTACCCGATCCAGGCCCAGATTATAAAGTTCTCCATTAAACAGACACCAGGGATCCGGCTTGGTCACCATCCGACGGATATAGCCGAAAGCATCCCTGAGGCTGCCCGCCCGGAAAAAGATCCAGGCAAAGGCCGTCAGGCAGAAGGTTACCAGCACCTGCCCCAGCTTGTAGCTGAGACAATCCGTCTTTGTATGCAGCTTTTCATTGATACGGTCCTTCATACCCCGCAGCTCATATCCAATGACCTGATAAAGCCCATGCAGTCCGCCCCAGACCACGAAGTTCCAGCTTGCGCCGTGCCACAGACCGCTGGCCAGAAAGGTCACCATCAGATTGAAATATCTGCGCCATTTCCCACAGCGGCTGCCGCCCAGGGGAATATAGAGATAATCCCGGAACCAGCTGCTTAAGGAGATGTGCCATCTACGCCAGAACTCCCGCATGGACCGCGAGAAATAGGGCGTCTGGAAGTTCTCAATGATCCCAAAATCCAGCACCTTCGCCACGCCGAAGGCCATCATGGAATAGCTGGCGAAATCGCAGTAAATCTGAATCGTATAGGCGATGGCTCCCACGGTCAGGCCGAAGGTGCCATACATGTGATA